>CAZRKV010000050.1:6169-13631 GCA_964600305.1 uncultured Nocardioides sp.
CCGATGACCCGGTTCTGCTCGTCGAGCACCACCGTGCCGGGCCCGACGGAGACCAGCGGCCCCTCGCCCTTGATGTTGCCGGCGTCCTGCAGGCCGGTCCCCTGGAAGCCGGTCTCGGAGGACCCGACGGAGTCGGTGAAGAACGCGTTCGGGAAGGTCGTCATCCAGCGCTCCTTGATCGGGCGGCTGAAGATGGCGGCGCTGGAGGCGATGGCGGCGAGGGAGGACCCGTCGTACCCGCCCTCCTCGTAGGCCTCGATGAGCGGACGGGCCATCGCGTCCCCGGTCAGGAAGACCAGCTGGACGCCGTTCCGGTCGATGATCTGCCAGACCCGGTGGGGGTCGAACTTGGGCTCGAGGATGGTCAGGTGGCCCGCGAAGAGGTGCATCAGCATCGCGGCCTGGGCGCCGCCGTGCATCAAGGGACTGAGCGGGAAGGTCACCATCGGCTCCCCCTCGGCCGCCTGGCGGGACTGGTCGTACTCCTCGAGCCGGTCCCCGGTCATGAAGTCGATCCCGCCGCCGAGGACCCGCCAGAAGTCCTCGTGGCGCCACATCACGCCCTTCGGGAAGCCGGTGGTGCCACCGGTGTACACGATGTAGAGGTCGTCCCCACTGCGCTCCCCGAAGTCGCGCTGGGCGTCCTGGCCCGCCAGCGCGTCCTCCCACGTCACCCCGCCGAAGCCGCTGAGGTCGCTCGTGTCGTCCGGGGCCGTCGGGTCCGGCATGGCCACGATCGTCTGCAGGGCCTCGTGCTTGGGGGCCGTCTTGGCGACCAGCGGTGCATAGGTGCGCTCGTGCAGCAGCGCCACGATGTCGGAGTTGTCGAACAGGTAGTCCAGCTCACCCTCGACGTAGCGGTAGTTGACGTTGATCGCGACCGCGCGGACCTTGAAGACCGCGAGCAGCGCCACGACGTGCTCGATGCTGTTCTTGGCGTAGATGCCGACGTGGTCACCGTGGCCGATCCCCTGCGAGGCGAGGTAGTGGGCCAGTCGGTTGGCGTCGGCCTCCAGGTCGGCGTAGGTGACCACGCGGTCACCCACCTGGATGACGCGCCGGTCGGGGACGGCGTCGACCGCGTGCTCGAAGAGGTCAGCGATGTTGAGGGCCATGCCCGAAGACTAGAACATGTTCTCGTTTCTGCGCTAGGGTCCCGGCATGACTGACGCGCCGAACCCCGACGCCCCGCACTGCCTCGTCGAGCAGCACGGCCACACGCTGGTGGTCACCATGAACCGGCCCGAGGCCCGCAACGCCCTGTCCGCCGAGATGCTCGCGACCATGGCCGAGGCCTGGGACCGGGTGAACTCCGACGACACGATCCGGGTCGCGATCCTGACCGGGGCGGGCGGGAGCTTCTGCGCCGGCGCGGACCTGAAGGCGATGAGCGCCTCGGCCCCCTCGGACCGGTTCGAGTCCGGCGAGTTCGATCCCTCCCGGATCAAGTCCCTGCTCAAGGGGTTCCGGCTCACCAAGCCCCTCATCGCCGCGGTGGAGGGCCCGGCGATCGCGGGCGGCACCGAGATCCTGCAGGGCACCGACATCCGGGTCGCGGGCGAATCCGCCCGGTTCGGAGTATCCGAACCGCGGTGGGGCCTCTACCCGCTGGGGGGTTCAGCCGTCCGGCTGCCCCGCCAGATCCCCTACACCGTCGCAGCCGACCTGTTGTTGACCGGTCGCCACGTCCGGGCACCCGAGGCCAGGGAGATCGGCCTGGTCGGCCACGTCGTCCCCGACGGCGAGGCCCTGGCGACGGCGCACGAGATCGCCGACACGATCGCCGCGAACGGCCCCCTGGCGGTGCAGGCCGTACTGCGGACGATGCGCGACTCCGAGGGCAGGCACGAGGACGAGTGCTGGGCCGACGACGCCGCCGTCGGCGCGAGGGTCTTCGCGTCCGACGACGCGAAGGAGGGTCCGCGCGCCTTCGCCGAGAAGCGGAAGCCCGAGTTCACCGGCACCTGAGGCCGGCCATCCCCGCAGGCCGGTCACCCGGTGCCGACCGATGTGTCCCCGGCCTCGCGCCACCGCGAGGGTGCCCGGCCGAGTGCACGCTTGAAGGCACGGCTGAACGCCTCCTCGGACTCGTAGCCCACCCGGCGGCCCACCGCGGCGACACCCATCCGCGTGGACGCGAGCAGGTCAGTGGCCACGTGATGCGCCAGGCGTACTCGATCCCCGCCCGGATCACTCGCGTGCCGGCCCCTCGGGTGGCGTCACTACGAAGTCCGGCGGGAAGACCCGCAGCCGGGGGTCGAACAACGGGTCCGCGGCCGCCACTCCACCCATCCGGTGGGCGTGCCCGTAGGGCATCACGATCACGCCCCCTGCCTCCACGGCGTCCCGGGCCGACAGCGAGCGGGACGCCCAGGGCTCGGTGTCGTGGCCACGCAGGAAGAGTGCTCCCCGCACGTGAAGCCCCGCGAGCACCCCCTGACGCGCAGGCGTGGGCGATCGGTCGGCCAGCGGAGGGAGAATCCGATGACACTCTTCATGGACGGCGTGGCGTACCTCGCTACTGGGTCTGGTGCGGCGGACCCGATTGCGTCGGGGTCGAGGCCTTGGGCTGGCGGCCCTGGCGCACGAGCAGCAGGACGACCACGGCGGCCAGCAGCAGGACGAGGAGCACCAGCAACGCCACCAGCACCCACAGGAGCGCGTTGCCGCCGCCGTCGGTGTCGGACGCCGCCGCGGTCTCCTCGGCATCCTCCTCCGGGCTCGCCTCGTCCGTGGCGGACTCCTCCTCCGTCGGCTCCTCGCCCGGGGCGGGCTCGCCGGTGGCGGCGAGGTCGAACTCGTACTCCACCGGCCGGTTGGCCGCGCCTTCGCCCAGGGTGATCTCGAGGTAGTAGGTGCCCGTCTGGTCCACCTCCTCCTGGGAGATGCTGAGCGAGGAGGGGGTGCCGTCGCTGTTGTTGTGGTTCTCGAAGGCGAGCTGCTCATAGTCCGGGTCGTGCAGCTTCAGCTCCAGGCAGCAGCCGTACTCGACCTCGCCGTACTCGGTGAGCGTGCCACGCAGCCCCTGGGCCTGCCCGGCCTCGATGGAGTACCAGCGCGCCTCGCCCGGTCGCACGTCGTCGACGTACCGGGTGCCCGGTTCGAGCTCGGCGGCCTCGGGCGCGGCGGGCCCGCCGTCGACCTCCTCGCCCTCCGCCTGGGCGTGGGCGGGCCCCGTGACCAGCCCCAGCCCGAGCAGGGGCACCGTGACCAGGCTGATCAGTGTTGCTCGCATGGTGTCTCCTGTCCCGTGCACGAGTGGCGCGCATCGCGCCACGGTTTCCGTTCAGCTGCTCTTCCGGAGGCTGCGCAGGAGCAGCGCCACCGCAGCCCCGGCCCCGAGTACCAGCAGGGCGAGGGCGAGGGCCACCCACACGAGCGGACTGGTCCCGCCCTCGTCGGTGGCGGACACGGCGGCGGCGTCGTCGGACTCCTCGGCGTCCTCCTCGTCGGTCGCGCCACCCTCGTCGGACGCCTCGTCCGTGGGGGTGGCCGACGGCGACTCAGTGGCCTCCGTCGGCGAGGGCGACTCCGTGGGCCGGCCTTCTTCGAGGGCGGTCCCG
The DNA here is from genome assembly GCA_964600305.1 of uncultured Nocardioides sp. Classification (GTDB taxonomy): domain Bacteria; phylum Actinomycetota; class Actinomycetes; order Propionibacteriales; family Nocardioidaceae; genus Nocardioides. The sequence continues at coordinate 9,733 of CAZRKV010000050.1, forward strand.
CTGCGCTCGACCGTGAATTCGTAGCGGACGGGTGAGGTCGCCTCGCCCTCTCCGAGCTCCACCACCACGAAGTAGCCTCCCGCGCCGCTCACTCCCTGGTCGGAGGAGGCGACCCGGAGACTGGTCGCCGTGCCGTCCGGGTTGTACGTGGTCTCCCGCGCGAGCCGGTCGAAGTCGGGGTCCTGCAGGGACAACTCCAGGCAGCAGCCGTACTCCGTACTGCCGTCCTCGGTGAGGGTCACGGCGATCTCCTGCCCGGTCCCGGCCGGAAGCGTGTACCAGCGGGCCTCGCCGGGGCGTACGTCGTCGACGTAGGCCTGGCCGGGGTCGATGGCGGCGGCTCGCGGCGCACCCGGTCCCCCGGCGATCTTCACCCCGCTCGCCCGGAAGCGCTGCACCGCGCGCTGGGAGGTCTGCGTCAGTCTCTCCGCCAGCTCACCGGAGGAGTCGGCGTCGACGAACCGCCCGCCGGTGGTGTCGGCGATGCAGCTGAGCTGTCGGCGGGCCTGCCGGTTCTGCTGCAGGTAGAGGCCGATGGTGTCGACCCGGACGTCCACCCCCTGGCGGGCGAGCCGCCTGGCGGCCCGGCATGGAGGCGGGTTGCCGCAGGTGTCCTCCCCGTCACTGACCAGCACGATCGTGCGCTCGCCCTCCGGGGCGAAGTCGTCGGCAGCGCTCGTGAGGGCACGCCCGATGGGAGTGAAGCCCGTGGGGTCGGCGCTCTCGACCGCGCGGCGCAGCTGGCCCCCGGTCTCGCCCACGGCCCCGATCGGCACGACGAGCTCGGTGTCGCGGCAGCCGGGGCCCTCGTCCTCCCCCGGGTAGCTGTGGCCGTAGAGGCGTAGACCCACGCGGGTCTCGTCGGGAAGCTCGTCGACCAGCCCGTTGACGGCCTGGCGGGCCCCGTCGATCAGGGTGGTGCCGCCGTCGTCCTCCCGGTCCATCGAACCGGAGACGTCCATGATCACCAGGATCGACCCGGCCGTGGGGGTGTCGGAGTCGGGAGCGGCCGTCGCCGGGGGTGGCGCGGCCGGCGCCGCCGCCCACAGGCCGGCGGCCACCACCGCCGACAGCACGCCCGAGCCGGCCCGGAACACACCCCGCCACGAACGCACGACAGCCTCCCCCGCTGGTCATCGACAGCACCATGGATATCACGTCCTCCCTCCCGAGGTGGAACGGGGTCGGGAAGGTCCGGGTGGACGGGCCTGCTCAGCCGATCGCGCGCCCCGATCCGGTCCAGAACCGGGCCCGCAGCGCCTTCTTGTCCGGCTTCCCGAGCCCCGTCAGGGGGATCTCCTCGACGGCCAGGACCTGCTTGGGGGCGTGCACCGACCCCTTGCGCTCCTTGACGGTCGACCGGATCTCCTCGACGACCTGCGCGGTGAGGTCGGCACCGTCGCGGGGCACCACGAGGGCGGTGACCGCCTCGCCCCACTTCTCGTCCGGGGTTCCGACCACCGCCACCTGGGCCACGGCCGGGTGGGCCGCCACCGCGTCCTCGACCTCGCGCGGGAAGACGTTGAAGCCGCCGGTGACGATCATGTCCTTGGTCCGGTCGACGATGTACCAGAATCCGTCCTCGTCGGCACGGGCGACGTCGCCGGTGCGCATCCAGCCGTCCCGGAACGTCGCTGCCGTCTCCTCCGGCCGCTCGTGGTACCCGGCGGCGAGCAGCGGGCCCGCCACGCAGATCTCCCCCGGCTCCCCGACCGGCACCTCGTGGCCCTCCTCGTCGAGCAGGGCCGTGCGCACCCACGCGGACGGTCGGCCACACGAGGAGAGGCGCGCCGGGACCTCCTCGTCGGTGCCCTCGACGACGTGGTCGGCCCGGGACAGGTAGCTGATCACCATCGGCGCCTCGGACTGGCCGTAGTACTGGGCGAAGATCGGCCCGAACCGGTCGATCGCCTCCGCCAGGCGCACGGGGTTGATCGCCGACGCCCCGTAGTAGACCGTTTCGAGCGAGGAGAGGTCACGCGTGCGCGAGTCCGGGTGGTCCAGCAGGGCGTAGAGCATCGAGGGCACGAGCATCGTCGCCGTGATCCGCTCCTCCTCGATGGTGCGCAGCACCTCGCCGGGGTCGAACCTCGGCAGCACCAGCAGGGTCCCGCCCCTGATCACCGTGGGCACGAAGAAGGCGGCGCCGGCGTGGGACAGGGGCGTACACATGAGGAAACGGGGCTGGTCGGGCCACTCCCACTCAGCGAGCTGCACCTGCGTCATGGTGTTCATCGACCGTGCGGTCCCGAGCACGCCCTTGGGCTTGCCGGTGGTGCCGCCGGTGTAGGTGATCGAGACGACGTGGTCCGGCGGCAGCAGCGCGGGACGCAGCGGCTCGGGCGTGAAACCCGCCGCGACCTCGGTGAGGTCCTGCGCCCGCCCGGCCAGCTCGTCGGGCACGGGCCCGATGGTCAGCACCTGCTCCAGCCCGGGGCAGCGCTCCAGCAGGTCGGCGGCGCGACCGGCGAACACCGGATCGACCACCAGCGTGCGGGTGTCGGCATCGTCGATGACGTAGGCGTGGTCGTCGAGCGAACCGAGCGGGTGCAGGGCGGTGCGGCGGTAGCCGCGCAGCTGCCCGGCACCGAGCACGTAGAGCACCTCGGGACGATTGGGCGCCAGCAGCGCACTGCCCCGCCCGTCGCCGTTGCCGAGGTGCTCGAAGGCCTGGACGTACTGGCTGACCCGGTCCGCGGTCTGGCCGCCGGTCAACGTCGTGGAGCCCAGGTGCATCACCGGCCGGTCCCGGTGGCGCTGCAGGGCGGCCGCCATCAGGTGGCCGTTGTGGACCCCGGTGCGCAGGGCGTCGGTGCCGGTCACGCGACCACCTCCGCGACGCGGCGGACCTCGTCCGGCGAGGACAGGCTGAGCAGCAGGGTGGTCACTCCGGTCTCCTCCCACGCGGCGACGCGCTCGCGCACGTAGCCGGCGCTCCCGATGATGTGCATGTCGTCCACCAGGTCGTCGGGCACCTCCGCGGCGGCCCGGTCCTTCTCCCCCGCCAGGTACAGCTCCTGCACCCGGTCGGCGAGGTCGGCGTACCCCATCCGCTCGAAGACCTGCTTGTGGAAGTTCTGGTCCTTCGCCCCCATGCCACCCATGTAGAGCGCCACGACGGGCTTCATCGCATCGATCACCGCCTGCTTCGCCGGGCCGTCGTCCTCGGTGACCTGCAGGTGGCAGGTCGCGGCGATCTCGAAGTCCTCGCGGGTACGCCGGGCGCCGGCCCGCGCGAAGCCCTCGTCCAGCCAGGGCTGGTACATCGCGGCCGAGCCCGGGGTGTAGAAGATCGGGATCCAGCCGTCGGCGATCTCCGCGGTCTGGGCGACGTTCTTCGGCCCCTCCGCGCCCAGCCAGATGGGCAGGTCGGAGCGCAGCGGGTGCACGATCGGCTTCAACGGCTTGCCCAGGCCCGTGGCCCCCGGACCGGTGAAGGGCAGCGGGTGGTGGGGCCCCTCGTTGGTCACCGGCGCCTCGCGGGCGAGCACCTGGCGGATGATGTCGACGACCTCACGGGTCCGCGCCAGCGGCTTCGCGAACGGCCCGCCGTACCATCCCTCCACGACCTGGGGACCGGAGACGCCCATGCCGAGCACCATCCGGCCGCCGGATAGGTGGTCGAGGGTCAGCGCGTGCATCGCGATGGAGGTCGGCGAGCGGCCAGACATCTGCACGATCGAGGTGCCCAGGCGCAGCCGTGACGTCTCCCGTCCCCACCACGCCAGGGGGGTGAACGCGTCGGAGCCCCAGGCCTCCGCGGTGAACACCGCGTCGAAGCCGGCCCCCTCCGCGGCGGCGACCAGCTCCCCCACGCCGTCGGGCGGCTGCGCACCCCAGTAGCCCAGCTGCAGTCCCAGCTTCATGTCCGCGCACCTCTCCTCGCGATCGGGTCCGGG
>CAZRKV010000051.1:0-7808 GCA_964600305.1 uncultured Nocardioides sp.
GAGCGCAGCACCGCGGCCAGGCGGACCCGGGCCCGCGCGGCCTCGAACCGGTGTCCGAGGGCGTCGAACGCGGCCACGGCGGCCCGCCAGGCGCCGACGAGCGTCTCCGGCTCCGGTGCGGCCTGCGCCCCCTCGTCCGTCCCGCCCAGCCAGCGGGCCCGCAGCACCTCCGCCTCGAGCCGGGCGGTCCAGGCCTGCCCCTCCGGCCCCCACGCCTCGTGCGCCTCACGGACCAGCCGCAGGGCGCGGCGACCGTCGGCGGCGAGCCGGTCGATCTCGGCGACCAGCCCGCGCCGCTCGGAGCGGGGGCGGGCCGCCGCCGCCGTGGCGATCTGACCGATGGCCAGCGCCGCGAGGCGGATCCGGACGTGCGCGTGGGTGCGCCAGAGGCGGGAGAGCTCCTGGACGGTCTCGTCGTGGCTGCGCAGGGCGGCGCCCACGTCGCCGGCGTCACCGTGGACGTCGATCATGGCCGACCCCGACGTCAGCACGATCACCACGTCGTCGCCCCACCGGGGTCGCACCTGCGCGAAGAGCCGGCGGGCCGCGTCGGCCTCGCCGCGGCCCGCGAGCACCATCAGCCGGGAGGCGCCGGCCAGGGCCTCGGCCAAGCGGGGTGCGTGCCGGCCGGACAGGTCCGTTCGCGCCAGCACCTCGTCCCACTCGCCGAGGACGTAGCCGATCTGGGCGTCCATGAACCGGGCGTCGAGCCCGTACGGCGCCCACGGCAACCCGGCCTCGGCCGCCCGGGCGACGGTCTCCCGGAAGCGGGCCCGCGCGTCGTCGAACTCCGCCCGGTCCTGGTGGTGGCGCCCCATCAGGTAGAGGCCACGCAGCTCCGAGTCGACCGCGTCGGACTCGCGGGCGCGGGTGACCACGTCGGCGAGCGCGGAGAGCACCTCGTCGCGGCCGGCCCCGTCCTCGAGGCTCACGAGCGTGGTCATCACGTCGGCGGTGACCCGGGGCAGGTCGAGCACCTCGGCCATGGCCAGTGCCCGGGCGGCGGCCTCCCGCGCCTCCTCGTGGCGCCGCCAGCGCGCCAGGGCACGGGTGTGCACCCCCAGGGCACGGGCGCGCAACGGCGACGGCTCGTCGGGCAGCGCCGCGAGCGCCGCGGTGGTGTACGCCGTCGGGTCCTCCCGCGACTCGACGTACGGGAGGGTGGCGGCGAACCCGACCTGCAGCTCCGCTCGTGCCGCCGGATCGGCGTCGGCGGGCAACCGGTCGAGGTGCTCACCGAGCAGGTCGAGGGCGCGCTGGGGGCGGCCCGCGCTGACCAGGGCGTGGGCCGCACGCACGACGACGGCCACCTCGTCGACGTCGACGTCGTCCGCGCCGGGCTCGGCGAGCAGCTCGAGGGCCGCCTCGTAGTGCGCGGCCGCCTCCCCGGGGCCACCGACCGCCATCGCGTCGTCGCCGGCCTCCACGCTGGCCCGCAGGGCCGTGGCCACCTCCCGCGCGGCCCGGGCGTGCCGGGCCAACACCGCCGCCGACCCGTCGGCGAGTCCGGCCTGCAGGGCCCGCACCACGGCGGCGTGCAGCCCGACCCGCTCCCCGGGCAGCAGGTCGTCGTACACGGCCTCGGCGAGCAGGGCGTGCCGGAAGGCGTAGCCGGCCTCGTCCGTGGGCACCAGCACGTGCGCCTCGACCGCCTCGCGCAGCGCCGCGTCGAGGGTGCCGGGGTCGAGGTCCAGGGCGGCGGCGAGCAGCTGGTGGGAGACCCGCCGACCGCACACCGACGCCGCGCGCACCACGCGGCCGGCGGACTCACCGAGCCGGTCCAGCCGCACCAGCAGCAGGTCGGCCAGGTCCTCGGGGAGCGTGCGTTCCCAGGCCGCCCCGACCAGCTCCTCGACGAAGAACGCGTTGCCCTCCGAGCGCTCCACGATGGTGGTCACGGCCGCGTCGTCGAGTGGGTCGGGGTGCAGCTGGCGCACCAGGGCGCGCACCATGTCCGGCGCCAGCGGCGGCAGCAGGAGCCGTGCCACGCCGGGGACGCGGACCCACTCGGCCACGCTGCGCCGCATCGGGTGGCGGCGGTGCAGGTCGTCGGCGCGGTACGACGCGACGACGGCGACCCGGGAGGCGAAGCCCCGCGTGAACAGGTAGCTGAGCAGGTCCCGGGTGGTCCGGTCGGCCCAGTGGGTGTCCTCGACCACGAGCAGGAGGGGGCGGTCGAGGGCGACCACCTCCAGCAGGGCGTGGACGGCGGCGAACAGCTCGCCCTGGTCGACGTCCCCCTCCCCCGCGGGCCGGTCCGCCCCGGCCTGCAACCGCAGCAGGGCCGGGTGGGTGGCCCCGACCTCGGCCACCAGGGCGGGGTCCTCGGCGGCGAAGCGCCCCACCACCTCGGTGAACGGCAGGAGCGGCAGCGCGATGTCGCCGAAGTCCAGGCAGTGGCCCACCACGACCTGCCAGCCGTGGTCCGCGGCCACCGCCCGGAGCTCGGTGAGCACGCGGGTCTTGCCCACCCCCGCGTCGCCGGCCAGGAGCACCGCGTGGTGGCCGGGCCGGTCGTCGGCCCCGGCGCGGGACCGGTCGGCACCCCCCGGGGCACCGGCCACCCCGAGTCGGTCGACCAGCCAGGCCAGCTCCTCGCCCCGGCCGACCAGGGGACGCTGTGGGGTGATGGGGGCTGCCACGCCGGCCATTGTGGCGCGGAACGGGGTCCGGTCGCCTCCCCCTTCCTCGTCGGTGCGGGTCAGCACGCCGGCGCGACCGGTGCGGTGCGAGCGCGGCCCGCGCCCCACCGCCGGAGGAGCCGGCGGCGCGGGCGGCGGGGGGTGCCGCGACGCCCGCGCGCTACCTGCTCGGTGCGCATGCTGTGCTCGACGTACATCGTCTGTGGGCTGCCCAGGACGTACATGGGGTGCCTCCTCGTCTCCTGTGGCCGTGGGACGAGACTGCGCCGCTGAGGTAGGGCCCCACATCGGGCGCGTGCCCTATCCGACCCGGGCGGCTACCTCAGGTCCGGGCAGGGACGTGCGGGGGCCGGGCTCATCCCACCCGGCCGCCGGACCACACCCCCGCCACGAGGGGCACGCCGGGCCGGTAGGCGAGGTGCACGTGGGTGGGCGCATCGAGCAGGACCAGGTCGGCCCGTGCCCCGGGCGCGAGGATGCCCACGTCGTCGCGCCCCAGTGCCCGGGCGCCGCCGCGGGTGGCGGCGTGGACGGCCTCGGCCGGGGTCATCCCCATCTCGCGCACGGCGAGCGCGACGCACAGCGGCATCGAGGAGGAGTAGTTCGACCCCGGGTTGCAGTCGGTGGCGAGCGCGACCGTCACGCCCGCGTCCAGCAGGTGCCGCGCGTCCGGGTAGGGCTGCCGGGTGGAGAACTCCACCGCCGGCAGCAGGGTCGCGATGGTCCCGCTGTCGGCGAGCGCGGTGACGTCGGCCCCGGTCAGGTAGGTGCAGTGGTCGACCGCCACCAGCCCGAGCTCGCAGGCCAGGCGTACGCCGCCCCCGGGCCCCAGCTGGTTGGCGTGCAGCCGACCGGGCAGGCCCGCCGCCGCACCGGCCTCGAGGACCGTGCGGGCCTGGTCGACGTCGAAGGCACCGGTCTCGCAGAAGGCATCGATCCAGCGGGCGTACGGCGCGGCCGCCTCGAGCATGGGGCCGGTGACCAGCGCGACGTACTCGTCCGGGTCCTGGCCCTCGGGGACGACGTGGGCGCCGAGGAAGGTGGTCTCGTCGGTGAACTGTCGGGCGACGGCCAGGGAGCGGGCCTCGTGGCGGACGTCGAGCCCGTAGCCGCTCTTGATCTCCACGGTGGTGGTGCCCTGGCTGCGCATCTGGCGGGTGAGGTGGGCGACCCGGGCCGTGAGCTGCTCGTCGGTGGCCGCGCGGGTGGCGGCGACCGTGGCGCGGATCCCGCCGGCGGTGTAGGGGCGTCCGGCCATCCGGGCGGCGAACTCCTCGGCCCGGTCCCCGGCGAAGACCAGGTGGGAGTGGGAGTCGACGAACCCGGGGAGCACCGCGCGGCCCCCGGCGGTGACGACCTCGTCAGCGGCGGGCGCCTCGGCGGCGGGTCCGACCCAGGCGATCCGGGAGCCTTCGACGACGACCGCGGCGTCGGTGAGGAGGCCGAGGAGGCCCTCCCGCTCCGGGTCGTTGGTGACCAGCTCCCCGATGTCGGTGACCAGCAGGCTCATCACGGCTCCCCTCCGGCGTGGTCGGTGGCGGCGATGGCGGCGATCGCCGCGGCCAGCTCGCGGCCGATCTCCTCGTGGTCCTCGCGGCGGGCCACGACCCGGCCCCCGGACACGACGTGGGTGACGTCGGCGGCGGTGGCGGCGAAGACCACCGCGGCCGCGTCCGCACCGCCGCCGGCGGTGCGCGGCGAGCCGGTCGCCACGGTCACCAGGTCGGCCCGCTCCCCGACCGCGATCTGGCCGGCGTCGGGGAAGCCCAGCGCGGCGTGGCCCCGGTGCGTCGCGGCGGCGAGCAGCTCGGTGGGGGTGAACTGGCCGCGGCGACCGGTGGCCAGCCGCTCGTGCAGCTCCAGTCCCCGCATCTCCTCGAACGGGTCGGTCACCGCGTGGGAGTCGCTGCCCAGGGCGAGCGGGGAGCCGGCGTCGGCCAGCGCGCGGGCCGGGCCGATGCCGTCGGCCAGGTCGCGCTCGGTGGTCGGGCACAGGCACGCACGGGTGCGGCTGTCGCCCAGCAGCGCGACGTCCTCGTCGGTCAGGTGGGTGGCGTGGACCGCGGTGGTGCGCGGCCCGAGGACCCCGGCGTCGGCGAGCAGCCGCGCCGGGGTGACGCCGTACGCCGCGCGGCAGGCGTCGTTCTCGGCCGGCTGCTCGGAGAGGTGGACGTGCAGCGGCGCGTCGGGGCGCACCCGGGCGACCGTCGCGAGGTCCTCGCGCGCGACGGCGCGCACGGAGTGGATGGCGGTCCCGAGCACCACGTCGTCGGACGCGCGGTCGGCGAGCGCGGCGCTGCGGCGGGCGAACCCGGCCGCGTCCCCGTCGCTGTAGCGCACCTGCACCCCGGTCGGCGGGTCGCCGAAGCCCGCCGAGAGGTAGGCGGTGTCCAGCAGGGTGATCCGGACCCCCGCCTCCCGGGCCGCGGCGACCAAGGCGTCGGCCATCGCGTTCGGGTCGTCGTACCCCGTCCCGTCGGGGCGGTGGTGGAGGTAGTGGAACTCCCCGACCGCGGTGAACCCGGCGGCCGCCATCTCCCGGTAGGTGGCGCGGGCCAGCTCGAAGCAGCGTGGCGGGTCCAGCGCCGCGGCGACGGCGTACATCTGCTCGCGCCAGGTCCAGAAGGTCCCGCCCCCGCCCTGCGTGTGCCCCCGCAGGGCCCGGTGGAAGGCGTGGCTGTGGGTGTTCGCGAACCCCGGGAGGGTGAGCCCGGGGAGGGTGGAAGTTTCACCGGCCGACCGGGGAAACCGGAACTGGACGGGTGTTTCAGTGCCTGTCAGGTGGCTGATTCGCCGGTCGACCGGGGAAACCTCCACCCGGCTGAAACGACCGTCCTCGATCTCGACGAGCACGTCGTCGCGGACCGCACCGTCGACCCACGCGTGCTCCAGGAGGTACGCCGTCACCGGACCAGCACCTCCAGCGCGTCGGCGAGGGCGTCGACCCCGGCGAGGCAGTCGGCTGTCGAGGCGGACTCCTCCGGGGAGTGGGAGACCCCGGTGGGGTTGCGGACGAAGAGCATGGCGCTCGGGATACCGGCCGTGGCCAGCACACCGGCGTCGTGGCCCGCGGCGGTGGGGATCACCGGCCACCCCCGGTCCCCCGCGATCCGGGCGGTCAGGTCGTCGTCGAACGCCACCGCCGGCGAGGTCGACTCCGGGACCACCTGCAGCGAGGTGCCGTCACGGTCCGCGTGCCCGCGGGCGTCCTCGCCGATCCGGTCCAGCAGCGCGGCCAGGTCCGGCTCCGAGGAGGCGCGGGCGTCCAGCCAGGCGCGCACCCGGGACGGGACGGCGTTGGTGGCGCCGGGGGTGACCTCGACCCGGCCGACGGTGGCCCGCTGGTCCGCGGCGCGGGCCCGGTCGCGGGCCGCGGTCACCGTGGCCGCGCAGGTCACCATCGGGTCGGTCCGATCGCCCATCCGGGTGGTGCCGGCGTGGTCGGCGACCCCGCTGAACTCGAAGCGCCACCGGCCGTGCGGCCAGATCCCGCTCGCGGCACCGACGGCCACGTCCCGGTGGACCAGGTCCCGTCCCTGCTCCACGTGCAGCTCGACGAAGCACCCCACGTCCGCCAGCAGGGTGGAGCCCGTCGTGGGGTCCAGGTCCGCTGCCGCCCACGCATCCCCGAGGCGTACGCCGTCCCGGTCCGCCAGCGCCGCGGCGTCGGCACCGCTCGTCGAACCCACCGCGAGGCGCGAGCCGAGGCAGGCGCGCCCGAAGCGCGACCCCTCCTCCTCGACGAACACCGCCACCCCGATCGACCGCGCCGGGGTGACCCCCTCCTCCTGCAGCCGGTCCAGGGCGGCGAGCGCTCCGACCACGCCCAGCGGACCGTCGTACGCCCCGCCGTCGACGACCGAGTCCAGGTGCGAGCCGGTGAGGACCGCCGGGCCGGACGGTTCCGGCACGTCCCACCAGGCGACCGTGTTGCCGAACCCGTCGACCTCGACGCGCAGGCCCCGGGCACGCGCCTGCTCCACGAACCAGGCGTGGCACTCCCGCTCCGCCGCGGTGAACGGCTGCCGGTGGTACCCGCCCGAGCCGGCCGAGCGGCCCACCGGGGCGAGCGCGGCCCACATCTCCTCGAACCCTGCGACGGACGCCATGCCCCGAGTCCACCGCCCACCGCCCCGGTGGTCAACGCTGCCACCCCCGTGGCCGGTCCCGGATCCGCGTCGGGCGGTGACCCGGCGCGCGCGTACGCTGCCTCCATGCGGCACGCCGTCCTCCCCCTCCTCGCCCTGGTGCTGGCGCTCGGCCTGGCCGGCTGCGGCGACGACGACGCGGCCGACCCGGGCACCGGCGCGGGGACGCCGGGTCCGCTCGACGGGCAGACGTGGGTGGCCACGTCGGTGACCGAGGACGGCGAGGAGCGCCCCCTGGTCGAGGACTCGGAGCTGTGGCTGACCTTCGGCGGTGGCCGGATGGGCATCCAGGCCGGCTGCAACACGATGAGCGGCCCCTACACGCTCGAGGACGGCACCCTCGAGACCGGCGACCTGGCCGCCACCGAGATCGGGTGCCCCGACGACCTGGCCGAGCAGGACGCCTGGCTCGTCGACCTGTTCGCCTCCGAGGTGGAGGTCGACCGGGGCGAGGAGCGGCTCACGCTCGCCGACGACGGGACCACCATCGAGCTGGCCCCGCGCGAGGTGGTCTCCCCCGACGCGTCCCTCACCGACACGACCTGGGAGCTGGTGGCCATCACCCGCGGCAACGGCCCGGACGCCACCGCCAGCAACGTGCCGCGGGACGTGACCGCCCGGCTGCGGATCAACGGCGACGGTTCGGTCGAGGTCGACACCGGCTGCAGCACCGGCGTCGGGGCCGCGGAGATCGACGGCAGCGCGATCGTCTTCCAGTCCCTCGGGGTCTCGGAGGAGGCCTGCCCCGGTCGGGCCGCTCGGACCGTCGAGGAGGCCGTGCTGGCCGGGCTCCAGGGCCGGGTCGAGCACGAGATCTCCGACCAGCAGCTCGCCCTCACCGACGCCGGAACCGACGCCGATACCGACCCCGGGGGCGCCCTGGTGTGGCGGGCCGTCGACGACGGTGACCCCGACTCCTGACCCCCTATGCTGGGCACCGGTGATCCCCGTGCCCGACGATCCCCGCGACGACGTCCGCCCCGGGGCCCAGCGCGGCGGCGAGCCGAGTGCCGGGCCC
>CAZRKV010000051.1:7908-13603 GCA_964600305.1 uncultured Nocardioides sp.
CCGCGACGACGTCCGCCCCGGGGCCCAGCGCGGCGGCGAGCCGAGTGCCGGGCCCAGTGGCAGGGCCAGTGACGCGCCCGGTGACGAGGCCGCCACCGCCCCGCAGGTGCCCGACCGCAGCCCGGAGCGCGACCCGCGCACCGGCCGGGCCTCCGCCCCGCTGCGCATCCAGCAGCAGGCCCAGTGGGTGGACCTGCAGCTGCGGCGCGCGATCGAGCGCGGGGAGTTCGACGACCTGCCCGGGGCCGGGAAGCCGATCGAGGACCTGGGCACCGAGCACGACCCCGACTGGTGGATCAAGCGCCTGGTCGAGCGCGAGCGGATCACGGGCGTGCTGCCCGAGTCGCTCCGGCTCCGCAAGGACGACGCGGAGCTCGACCGGCGCCTCGACCGGCTGGGCCGGGAGGACGACGTACGCCGTGAGCTCGAGGAGTTCAACGCCCGGGTCCTGCGGGCGCGCTACCGACCGCCCGAGGGACCGCCGCTGGTCACCATGACCCGGGACGTGGAGGCCGACGTGGCGGCCTGGCGGGAGCGGCGGCGTACCCGGCAGGTCCACCGGCCGGCACCGCCTGCGACCGAGCCTCCGCGCCGCCGGCGGCGGTGGTGGCCCTTCCGTCGCTGACCGTCTCTCCACGATGGGCGATGCGGTGGTGCGCCCCCGGCCCTAGCGTCGCTCCCGGGGGTCCGAGGCCGGGAGGCAGTCATGGCAGAGGCAGCACTGTACGTCCGTTGGGGTCGCCCGGTCAGGGGACGCGAGAAGCGTGCCCTCGACGTCTTCGGCGAGACGGCGAACTTCTTCGGCGAGCGGGAGGCCGACGGCACCATCGAGGGCTTCGAGCCGGTCCTGCTCAACCCCCACGGCGGGGACCTGCAGGGCTTCTTCCTCGTGCGCGGGTCAGCCGACGGGGTCGCCCGGATGGCGGCCAGCGAGGAGTTCCAGCAGATCGTCGTGCGAGCCGGGATGATCGTCGAGGACCTGGGGGGGATCCAGGCCTGGACCGACGACGCGGTGACCCGCCAGCTCGGCTGGTTCGCGGAGGCGGCCGGCGAGTTCGGCTGAGCGCCCCCGGAGTGTCCCGAACCGGCCCGGACCGGGGCCGGACGAGACCTGGGTCATGTCGCGTCCGCACGCGGGCGCGGTAGGTTCCGGTCCCATGCGCACCCCCAAGGACTTCTTCGCACCGCTCGCGGTCGGGGCGCCCGCCCCGCCGCGAGAGATCCCGGCCCGCCCGTCGCGGGCGATCCACTTCTTCGACCCCGGGAACCCCAAGATGGCCTCGAAGGTCCCGGACATGGTCGGCAACGTGGACGTGCTGCTCGGCAACCTCGAGGACGCGGTCAAGGCCGAGAACAAGGAGGCGGCCCGCGAGGGGCTGGTGAAGATCGGGCAGGAGACCGACTTCGGGCCGACCCAGTTCTGGACGCGGATCAACGCCCTCGAGAGCCCCTGGATCCTCGACGACCTCACGACGCTGGTCCCGGCGATCGGCGACAAGCTCGACGTGATCATGGTGCCCAAGGTCGAGGGCGCCGAGGACATCCACTACATCGACCGGATCCTCGCCCAGCTCGAGGCCAAGGCGGGGATCGAGGAGCCGCTGCTGGTGCACGCGATCCTCGAGACCGCCCGCGGCGTGGCCAACATCGAGGAGATCTGCGGCGCCTCCCCCCGGATGCAGGGCCTCTCGCTCGGCCCGGCCGACCTCGCCGCCGACCGGCGGATGAAGACCACCCGCGTCGGCGGGGGCCACCCCGGGTACGTCGTGCGCCAGGACCCGCCGATCGGCGAGGACGGGACGCCGCAGATCGACGCGCAGCGGACGGCGTACCAGCAGGACTTGTGGCACTACACGATCGCGCGGATGGTCGACGCCTGCTCGATGCACGGCATCTACGCCTACTACGGCCCGTTCGGGGACATCTCCGACACGGTGGCCTGCGAGGACCAGTTCCGCAACGCGTTCCTGCTCGGGTGCGTGGGCGCCTGGTCGCTGCACCCGAAGCAGATCAAGATCGCCAACAAGGTGTTCTCCCCCAGCGTCGAGGACGTCAAGCACGCGCGGCGGGTCATCGCGGCGATGGGCGACGGCACCGGCGCGGTGATGCTCGACGGGAAGATGGAGGACGACGCCTCGGTCAAGCAGTGCCAGGTCATGGTGCGGCTGGCCGACGAGCTCGCGGCGATCGACCCGGAGCTCAAGGAGTCGTACGACGCGATCGAGGTGGACGCGTGAGAGCGCAACGGACCGCACCCGACCCCCGCAGCCGCACCCCGCGCTCGAGCTGCGAGACCTCACGACGAACGGAGGTGGACGCATGAGCGAGGACACGTTCCGGCCGCGCAGGTCGGTGCTCTACATGCCCGGCTCCAACGAGCGGGCACTGGAGAAGGCCAAGACGCTCGCCTGCGACGGGCTGATCCTCGACCTGGAGGACGCCGTCGCCCCGGACGCCAAGCCGTCGGCCCGCGAGTCGGCGTGCGCGGCCGCGAGCTCGGGTGAGTACGGCCGCCGCGAGGTGACCATCCGGGTCAACGGCGCCGACACCGAGTGGCACGACGCCGACCTGGCGGCCGCCTGCGCCGCCGGTCCGGACGGGATCGTGGTGCCCAAGGTCGACTCCGCCGACGCCGTACGCCGCCTGGCCGACGCGATGGAGCGGCACGGCGCCCCCGACCACACCAGCCTGTGGGCGATGGTGGAGACGCCGGTGGCGATGCTGCACGCGGAGGAGATCGCGGCGGCGTCGGACCGGCTCACCGTGCTGGTGATGGGCACCAACGACCTCGCCAAGGAGCTCTACGCCGAGCACGTGCCGGGCCGCCAGCCGCTCCTGCCAGGGCTCGGCCTCGCCCTCCTCGCGGCACGGGCGACCGGGAAGGCGATCCTCGACGGCGTCTACAACGACGTGAAGGACACCGACGGCTTCCTCGCCGAGTGCCGCCAGGGCCGCGAGATGGGCTTCGACGGCAAGACCCTGGTCCACCCGGGCCAGGTCGCCGGCGCCAACGAGGCCTTCGCGCCGTCGGAGCAGGCCGTGGCGGACGCCCGCGGCATCCTCGCGGTCTGGGAGGCGAGCGAGGGCTCCGGCGTGGTGACCTACAACGGCCGGATGGTCGAGAACCTCCACGTCGACTCCGCCCGGCGCACCCTCACCATGCACGAGGCGATCCGGGCGCTCGAGGCCGAGCAGGAGGGGTAGGCCGGGTCGGGCCGCAGGGCCGGGCCGGCCGGACGATGGCCGACACCACCCCGTTCGCCCTCACCTGGTGGGGGCACGCGACCACCACCGTGGAGGTGGGCGGCGTCCGGGTCCTCACCGACCCGGTCCTCACCGATCGGGTGGCCCACCTGGGCCGGCTGGCCCCGTCCCCGACCCCGGAGGCGGCGCGGGCCGACGTCGTCCTGCTCTCCCACCTGCACCGCGACCACCTGCACCCGCGTTCCCTGCGCCGGGTGTCGCGGGACGCGGTGGTCGTCGTACCCCGCGGTGGGGAGCGCCTGCTGGCCCGGACTCCGCAACGCGACGTGCGGCCGGTGGCCCCCGGCGAGGTGCTGGAGGTCGCGGGGCTGCGGATCGGGGTGCTCCCCGCGAAGCACAGCGGCCGGCGCAGCCGGTTCTCCGGGGCCGCCGGGCGGGCCCAGGGGTTCCACGTGACCGGAGGGGACCACTCGTTCTGGTACGCCGGCGACACCGGCGCCCCGGTGCCGTCGGTGGGATCGGTGCCTGGACCGCCGGTCGACCTGGCGCTGGTGCCGATCGGCGGCTGGGGGCCGACGCTGGGCGAGATGCACCTGGACCCCGAGCAGGCCGCGGCCGCCGTGGAACAGGTGGGCGCGCGCCGGGCGGTGCCGGTGCACCACGGCACGCTGTGGCCGGTCGGCCTGCGGTGGGTGATGCCGCGCAACCACCGGCGGTTGTTCGCCGAGCCGGCCGGGCGCTTCGTCCACGCCATGGCCGACAGCGCGACGGAGACCGTCGTGCCGGCGCACGGCGAACGGGTCGTGCTCGTTGCTTGACGCCCGTGGCCCGCGAGAGGTTTGGGGCGGGTGTGACGGGGAATCGTCACCTCGAACTACGACTGAAGGAGCATGACATGGTCATCCTTGGCCTCATCCTGCTGATCATCGGACTGGTGATCGGGCAGAGCATCTTGACCACGATCGGCGCGATCCTGCTGGTGGTCGGCCTGATCCTGAACTTCGTGCCGATCGGTGGCAGCTCGCGGAGGGTCTTCTAGCGGCACACCCGGCCCCACGCGCGGAGGGCACCACCCCACGGGGTGGTGCCCTCCGCCCTTGTTGCGGTCCGGCGCGGGTTACTCGTGCGGGTTCGGTACGTAGTCACCCCGTTCGCGGATGGTGTCGGCGGGCTCGGTGCTCGCCGTCCACAGGGACCCGTCCGCGGCCGCCGTGAGCACGGCCATCGCGGCGACCTCGGCCTCCTTGGCCAGGTAGCCGCTGGAGCGCTGCCCGATGCCGCCGCGAACCTCGTAGAGCACCGAGGCCGACCCGAGCAGGCCGTAGGCGTTGCGCGCGATGCCCGGGAAGGTGGTGCTCGGGTAGCGGGTGATGTTGGCGTGCCCGAGGTCCTCCAGCGCCAGGAGCATCTCCGAGACGGCCCGCTTCGAGTCGGTGACGGTCTCGGCGAACTCCTCGGCGATGCCCAGCCGCTCGGCCTCCTCCACGGCGTTGGGCCACATGATCGACCCGGTGATCATCCGCCCGTCGTCGTCGACGTAGGTGCCCTGGTGGTGGAAGTCGACGACCAGCTCGGGCTGGCGCTCGTCCCACAACAGCCGCATGGCGACCGCCTCCGGCACCGGGTTGTCCGAGTCCGCCCCCGGCTTGTACGGGTGGTCGAGGGCGCTGTCGGTGTAGGAGTGGTACCGGTTGATGTCGTAACCGCGGCCCTCGGCGTAGAACTCGCAGTACGCCGGGCAGTCCGGATCGTAGTTCTGCCGCCACGGGGTGGTGTTCCCCGCCTCGTCGGTAACGTCGGCGTCGAACCCGTCGACGTTCACCCGCGGCACCACGGTCAGGGTGATCTCGTCACGGATCGCCCGGGCCCGCTGGGAGCCCCCGGACACCGTGCGGATCAGGTCGAGCATGCCCTCGCTGACCACGAACTCGTTGCCGTGCTGGTTGGCGACGAACATCAGCGACGTGGGGCCGTCCCCGATCGTGACGACCGGGATGTCCCGTCCGGTGTTGGACTGGCGTGGCGCCGCCTCGAGCTCGAAGCTGCCCTTCGCACGGCCCTCCATCGTGCGCAGGGCCTTCCACAGCTCGTCGTAGCCGTGGATGGAACTCAGGGACTCATTGCTCTCGTCCGGTGGCCACGGACCGCCGGGTGTGGTGTCCGGGTCTGCCCCGGCCGGCGCCGTCAGCGCCAGGGTGACCGGCAGGACGGCCGTGGCTGCCACCACGGCGAGTCTGCGAATACGCATCGCGAATCTCCCTCCCGAGAAAGGTGGACTCCCATCCATGACAGGCCCCGCATGCCGTGTCAACGCTGACCCATGGGTAACCACCGCGGCCCCCTGCTCGACCGGGCACCCTCCCGTCGAGTCGGCCCCACGGCACCGCCGAGGAGTCATGTTCTCCCCGCCCACGAGCGCCGAGAAGTCATGTTCTCCCCCGCCCACGAGCGCCGAGAAGTCACCTCCTCCCGGGTGGTCCGCTGAGCATCC
>CAZRKV010000052.1:0-13527 GCA_964600305.1 uncultured Nocardioides sp.
CATGTAGCGGTCGCAGGTCATGAACCCCATCACGTTGACGATGGGTACGGCGACGAGCGTGCCGCGCAGCTGCTTGGGATCCAGCTCGGCCAGCACCTGACGGATCACCTCGACCCCGACCGCCTCGTCGCCGTGGATGGCGGCGTTGACCCACACCGTGGGCCCCTCCTCGCGGCCGTGGAGCACGCGGACCGGCAGGTGCACCTCGGCACCGGTGACCAACCGGGTGATCGGGAGCTCGACGGCCTTGGCCGACCCGGAGCGCACCCGCACCGGTCCGATCTCGAATGAGGGGCGGGGCATCAGCGGCCCCGGTTCTTCCGACGCGTGACCCGTGGCGGCCGACCGCCGAGGTAGGAGCGACCGGGGTCGACGACGTAGCCCTGGCGCAGCGCTTCCCGGCCGATCAGCATCCGGAAGCCCATCTCGTCGCGCCGGCTCAGGGTCAGCTCCGCGGTGACCGGACGCCCCACCATCTGGATGGTCATGGTGACGACGTACCGCTCCTCGATGTGCCCCGACGAGCTGCGGACCTCGCGCCGGTCGTGGACCCGGCTCCACACCTCGGCCGCGTCCTCCGCGGAGCGCTGCCACGGGTGGACCCAGTAGTGGACCCAGGTCTCGCCGTCGCGCTCGTGCTCGGAGATGTCGAAGGCGTGGATGGCCGAGGACCGGGCGCCGGTGTCGAGCTTCGCCTTGATCCACGGGACGTCGATGTCGGGGAGGCACACCCACTCCCGCCACCCGGCCAGGGTGCTGGGCTGGATGCTTGAATGGGCTGGTGGCACACCCGCATCCTCTCAGCACGCTGGCGACCCACGGGAGGCCCGCATGAAGTTGGCGATCCTCTCCCGCGCGCCACGCTCCTACAGCACCCAGCGGCTGCGGACCGCCGCCCTCGACCGGGGTCACCAGGTCAAGGTGCTCAACACCCTGCGCTTCGCCATCGACCTGTCCGGTGAGGAGCCGGACCTGCAGTTCCGCGGCAAGCAACTCTCGCACTACGACGCGATCCTGCCGCGGATCGGCAGCTCGATCACCTACTTCGGGGTCGCGGTGGTCCGCCAGTTCGAGCAGATGGACGTCTACACCCCCAGCACGTCGTACGGCATCGCGAACTCCCGCGACAAGCTGCGGGCGACCCAGCTGCTCTCCCGGCACCAGATCGGGATGCCGGCCACCACGTTCGTCCGCGACCGCGCCGACGTGCTGCCGGCGATCAAGCGGGTCGGCGGCGCCCCGGTCGTGATCAAGCTGCTGGAGGGCACCCAGGGGATCGGGGTGATCCTCGCCCCGGAGCTGAAGGTGGCCGAGGCGATCATCGAGACCCTGCACAGCACCCGCCAGAACGTCCTGGTCCAGCGCTTCGTCGCCGAGAGCAAGGGGCGCGACATCCGGGCGTTCGTGGTCGGCGACCGGGTGGTCTCGGCGATGCGGCGCAGCGCCACCGGCGACGAGTTCCGCTCCAACGTCCACCGCGGCGGCACGGTGGAGGCCATCGACCTGACTCCCGAGTACCAGCGCGCCGCCGTCCGCGCCGCCCAGATCATGGGCCTGCGGGTCGCCGGCGTGGACATGCTGGAGGGCAACGAGGGCCCGCTGATCATGGAGGTCAACTCCTCGCCCGGCCTGGAGGGCATCGAGCGCGCCAGCGGCCTGGACGTCGCCGGGTCGATCATCGACTACGTCGCCAACCAGGTCGCCTTCCCCGAGATCGACGTGCGGCAACGGCTCACCGTGTCCACCGGGTACGGCGTCGCCGAGATCGTCGTGCAGAGCGGGTCGGAGATGGTCGGCAAGAAGCTGGGCGAGTCCGGTCTGGCCGAGCGCGACATCACCGTCCTCACCCTCCACCGGGACACCCAGGTGATCCCCAACCCGCACGGCCGCCACGTGCTCGAGGCCGGGGACCGGATGTTGTGCTTCGGCAAGCTCGAGGAGATGCGCTCGATGATCCCGGCCCGGCGCAAGCGCCGCGCCAAGGTCAAGAAGCTCCCCAAGGAGCCGATCCACGACGTCTGACGCGGCGGGGGATCGGACGGGAGCGCAGGGGGCAGACTGGGTCCATGGACATCGACCGTGTTCGTGACTTCGCCCGGCGCCACCACCGGGCCGTGCTCGCCACCCGCACCGGGGAGGGCATCCAGCAGACGCCGGTGCTCGTGACCGTCGACGCCGAGGGCCGGTTCGTGGTCAGCAGCCGGGAGACGGCGTACAAGGTGCGGAACCTGCGGCAGGACCCGTGGGCGCAGCTGTGCATCTTCACCGACAAGTTCTTCGGCACCTGGTACTACGTCGAGGGCTCGGCCGACGTGCTCAGCCTGCCCGAGGCCATGGAGCCGCTCGTCGACTACTACCGGCGGGCGGCCGGCGAGCTCGAGGACGAGGCGGCGTACCGCCGTGCGATGGAGGAGGAGCGCCGGGTGCTGGTCCGGATCACCGCGGAGCGCGCCGGACCGGATCGCCAGGGCTGAGGGTGGGCGCCACCCGCATCCACGACATCGGCCGCCGGCGGGCGTGGGCGATCTGGCTGGTCGCGCTGTCGGTCTACGTGCTGTCGGTCTTCCACCGCAGCTCGCTCGGGGTCGCGGGCCTGCTCGCGACCGAGCGGTTCGGCATCACCGCCTCCCAGCTCGCGCTGTTCACGGTGATGCAGCTGGTGGTGTACGCCGGGATGCAGGTCCCCGTGGGCGTGCTCCTGGACCGCTTCGGGTCGCGGGCGCTGCTGCTGAGCGGGCTCGCCCTCCTCACCGGGGGCCAGTTCGCCTTCGCCTTCGCTGCCTCCTTCCCGCTGGCCGTGGCCGCCCGGGTGATGATCGGCTTCGGGGACGCCCTCATCTTCATCAGCGTCCTGCGCCTGGTGGCGCTGTGGTTCCTCGTGCGGCAGGCGCCGCTGGTGACCCAGCTGACCGGGCAGGTGGGGCAGCTGGGGGCGATCCTGGCGGCCGCCCCGCTGTCGATGGCGCTGCACGCCTTCGGGTGGACCCGCGCCTTCGCGGGCGCGGCGTCGGTCGGCCTGCTGCTGATGGTCGTCGTCGCGGTGCTGGTCAAGGACTCGCCGTACCGCTCGACGGGGCCGGTGCGGGTGAAGATGGCCGCGCTGGCCCGGGAGGTGCGCGGGGTGTGGGGCAACCCGGGCACCCGGCTGGGGATGTGGTCGCACTTCACCTCGCAGTTCTCGATCACGGTGTTCAGCCTGCTGTGGGGCTACCCGTTCCTGGTCAGCGGGCAGGGGCTGGCCCCGGAGGTGGCGAGCACGCTGCTGATGGTGGCCGTGGCGTGGTTCCTGGCGTGCGGCCCGGTGCTGGCGTGGTCGGTCAACCGGTTCCCCTTCCACCGCTCCCACCTGGTCGTGGGGGTGGTGGGGGTGATGGCGACGGTGTGGGCCGCCGTCCTGCTGTGGCCGGGACCCGCGCCGCTGTGGCTGCTGGTGGTCCTGGTCTGCGCCACCGCCACCGGTGGCCCGACCTCGATGGTGGGCTTCGACCTGGCCCGCTCCTTCGCCCCCTCCGAGGAGGTCGGCCGCGCCAGCGGGGTGGTGAACATCGGCGGCTTCATCGCCTCGCTGACCACGATGGCCCTGGTCGGGATGCTGCTCGACGTGATGACCGGGGGCGTCGGGGACCACGACCTCGGCGACTTCCGCGTCGCGATGTCGGCGCAGTACGCCGTGTGGGGCCTCGGGCTGGTGCAGGTCCTGCGCTACCGCCGCAAGGCGATCGCCCACCTGCAGCGCCACCACCCCGGCGCCGTCGAACAGCTGCGCGGCGGTGTGCCCTTCGTGCACCCCGGACACACGGCCGACGACGCGCTCTGACCGCCGAGGCGGCCCTGCGGCACCGGCGTCAGCGGACGACGGCCCCCGCGTCGGCCATCTCCGCCAGCGCTGCCGCCCCGTCCCCGGCCTCGAGCTCCACCGGTCGCGTGGCCGCGGTCGGCACCTCCACGTCGTACCCCAGGCGCCGGCCGTCGAGCACCGTCTCCTTCACGCACACGTCCTGGGCGAGACCGACGACCACGAGGCGGCGTACGCCGTGCCGGTCGAGGTGGTCGGCCAGCGCGGTGGGGGTCGTGGCGCCGCTGGTGGGGTCGGCGACGGTGAAGCCGGAGTACCCGTCCTCGCCGCCGGTGCCCTTCTGCACCACCGGGCCGGCCACGCGCAGGTCCTCGTGGAAGGCCGCGCCCCAGGTGTCGCGCACGCAGTGGGTCGGCCAGGTGCCGCCGTCCTTCGCGAAGTGCGGCGTGGACTCGGGGTGCCAGTCCTGGGTGTAGACGACCAGCGCGCCGGCGTCGGTGGCGGCAGCGACCTCGCGGTTGACCCGGTCGACGATGTCCTCACCACCGGCGACGTGCAGGTTGCCGTCGGGGTGCGCGAAGTCGTTCTGGACGTCGACGACCACGAGGGCCGTGTGGGCGTCGTACTCGCTGACGGGCTCGTCCTCGGCCATGCCTCCATGCTGCCACCACGGTTCGGGGCAGGAAATTCGCTGGCGCCACGCCGCCGGACCGCACCACCATGCGGCCATGGCTTCCGTCATCCGCAACCTCTCCGTCGACTGCGCCGACCCGTACCGCCTCGCCTCCTTCTGGAGCGACGTGCTCGGCCTCCCCCTCCACCCCGACGACGAGCCGGGTGAGGACGAGGCCGCGGTGCCGCTCGAGGACGGCCGGCTGCTGCTCTTCCTCCGGGTGCCCGAACCGAAGACGGTGAAGAACCGCCTGCACCTGTGCCTCGACGGGCTGCCCACGCGCGACGAGGAGGTCGAGCGCCTGCTCGGTCGGGGCGCCACCCTGGTCGACGACCGCCGGCAGGAGGACGGCTCCGGTTGGGCCGTGCTGGGCGACCCCGAGGGGAACGAGCTCTGCGTGCTCCGTGGCGCCGCCGAGCGCGGGACGCCTCAGGCGTAGCCACCCTCCGGCGGCACCATCTCCCCGCGCACGCCCAGCAGCCGCACCGGCCGTTCGTCCTCGAGCCGGTCGAACAGGTCCAGCGCCGTCCGGGCGATCAGCCCGGCGTCGTACGTCGGCTCGCCCAGGGTGCGCGACCGGGTCAGGGTGGAGAACGGGGCGAACCGCACCTTCAGGTGCACGCGGGCGCAGGCGCGCCCCTCGGCGCGGAGGTCGTCGACGACCCGGTCGGCCAGCACGGCCACCGCCTCGGCCACCTCGGCGCGGCTGGTGAGGTCGCGCTGGTACGTCGTCTCGTGGCCGTGCGCGCGGGCGACCCACGGGGTGTCGTCGACGGTCCGGCTGCCGCCGCCCCGACCGAGGCGCTGGATGTGCGGCCCGGTCCGGGGACCGAACTCGGCGACCAGGGCGTCGGGGTCGGCGGCGACGAGGTCGCGCACCGTGTCGATCCCCAGCCCGGCGAGCCGCGCGGCGATGCGGTTCCCCACTCCCCACAGGGCCGTGGTGGGTCGCTCGCCCATCACCGCCATCCAGTTCGCCCGCGTCAGCCGGTAGGTGCCGCGCGGCTTGCCGAAGCCGGTCGCCGTCTTGGCCCGCACCGTCGTGTCGCCGATACCGATCGAGCAGTGCAGGTCGGTGGCGTCCAGGACGGCAGCCTGGAGGGCCCGGGCCGTGGCCTCCGGGTCCTCGCTGTCGATCCCGACGACCGCCTCGTCCCAGCCGAGCACCTGCACGACCGTCCCGGGAAAGGCCCGCAGCGTGTCCATCACCCGCGCGGACGCGGCCTCGTAGGTCGGAAAGTCGACGGGCAGGAACACCGCGTCGGGGCAGCGTCGTACGGCGACCTTGAGCGGCATGCCGGAGCGGACGCCGAACTCACGCGCGGCGTACGACGCGGTCGAGACCACCGCGCGCTCGGTCGGGTCCCCGCGTCCGCCGACCACGATCGGCCGGCCGGCCAGCTCCGGGCGGCGCAGCACCTCCACCGCGGCGAGGAACTCGTCGAGGTCGACGTGCAGGACCCAGCTGGCCATGCCCGACATTGTCGGTGCCCGCGGGGAGGTCGGGGAACCTCCGTCCCGGGCGAGGGGCTGTCGCGCACCGCAGGGGCGCGGCATCATCGTCGCCATGGACAAGTACCGGGGGGTCACCCTCGTGCAGAAGCGGCTGTTCAACCCGGTCGTGCGCTCCGCCCTGGAGCGGGGCTGGCCGCTGCCGGGGTACGCGCTGCTGGAGACGACCGGGCGCAAGAGCGGCCTGCCCCGGCGTACCCCGGTCGGCGACGGCTCGGACGGCGAGACGTTCTGGATCGTGGCCGAGCACGGCCACCGGGCGGCGTACGTGCTCAACATCGAGGCCGACCCCCGGGTCCGCGTGCGGATCCGGGGTCGTTGGCGCACCGGCACCGCCCACGTCCTGCCGGAGGACGACCCGCGCGAGCGCCAGCGCCACCTCGGCCGGCTGCACGCGGCGGCGCGGGTGAACGCGGCGGCGGTGCGGGCGATGGGCACCGAGCTGCTCACCGTGCGGGTCGACCTGGATCCCGTGTGATGGACAGCCCCGAGCCCCGCCTCGCCGAGCCGGACGAGCTCGCGCACACCGCGCGGATGCTGGTGGCGTTCAACACCGAGTACGACGAGCCCTCGCCCGACCCCGACTGGTGGGCCGACCACCTGGCGCGATTGGTCGACGGGGGTGACACGCGGGTGTTCCTGATCGGCCGACCGGCCGTGGGCCTGGCGCTGTTCCGGTTGCGCACGTCCACGTGGGCGGCGTACCTCGAGGCCTACCTGGCCGAGATGTACGTCGAGCCCGGGCGCCGTGGGCAGGGCCTGGGCACCCGGCTGCTCACCCACGCGCTCGAGGAGCTCAGGGCCGAGGGCGTCGGGTACGTCGACCTCGGCACCACCACCGCGGACGAGTCGGCGATCGCGCTGTACGAGAAGCTGGGCTTCGACTGCCACGAGGGCCGGGGCCCGGACGGCCCGCTGGCGATCTACTACGAGAAGGAGCTCTGAGGCCGGCCCGGCGGTGCCGACGGGCCGACCGGCTGAGTGGTCCAGACCGATCGTTGTTCCGACTAGGAACACGTGACTAGCGTGCGGGGATGGCCAAGCTGAACCCGTACCTCAACTTCCCCGGGACCGCCCGGGAGGCAATGGAGTTCTACCGCGACGTCTTCGGCGGGGAGCTCACGGTCAACACGGTCGCCGAGGTCGCGGGACCCGACGCCCCGAACCCCGACCAGGTCATGCACAGCCAGCTCGAGACCCCGGACGGCTTCCTCCTGATGGGCGCCGACATGGGCGAGGGCATGCCGCGCGGCAACGTCACCGTCATCGTCTCCGGGGACGAGGCCGACCGGTTGCGGTCCTACTGGCAGCGCCTCAGCGACGGCGCGACCATCGGGACGCCGCTGGAGAAGCAGGTGTGGGGGGACGAGTACGGCGACCTCGTGGACCGGTACGGCGTCCCCTGGGGCTTCGACATCGACGTCAGAGGGCAGGACTGACGCGGCTCACGGGTGCGGGGGCACGTGCTGCGTGAGGAACTCGACGTAGTCTCCCACCACGCGTTCGAACATCTCCCCGGTGTAGACGTCGAAGTGCCCGCACGGGTACCGCCGCACGTCGGCGCGGGGCGCCCGGGCCACGTGCCGCAGCGTCGCCCGCGCCGGGGCGACGGTGTCGCGCTCGCAGACCGCCACCAGCATCGGGCACCGCACCTCACGGGCCCGGCGGCCCGGCCGGGCGAGCAGGATCCGGGTCGCGATCCGGGCGGCGACGCCGTTGGTGAACGGTGCTCCCTCCGGGACCAGCCCCAGGTAGCCGGGGACCACGTCCGGCGCGTTCATCAGCGCCGGCTCCCCGGGTCGCCCCGCCAACGGCACCAGCACCGGGTCGCGGCCGCGCAGCCGGGCCACCTCGTCGCGCAGGCTCCGGGCCACGACGCCGGGCAGTCCGCGCGGGTGGATCCGCAGGCCCGAGGCCAGGCCGTCGGTGAACGGGCACTGCGCGATCACCGCCGCCACCGCGTGGTCCCGGGCGGCCACCTCCAGCACGTGGCCGCCCCCGAAGGAGCTGCCGAAGATCGCGACCCGCGCCGGCTCCACCTCCGGGCGGGCCCGCACCCACGCGAGCGCCGCGGCCCAGTCCGCGCGCTGCCGCTCGATGTCGAGCAGCTGCCGCGGCTCGCCACCGCTGTCCCCGAAGTGGCGGTAGTCGAAGACGAGGACGACGTACCCGGCCTCGCAGAACCGCTCGGCGTACGGCGCGAGCCCCATCTCCTTGATCGCGCCCAGGCCGTGGCCGAGCACGACCGCCGCCCGGCGCTCGCCCGCGGGGAGGTCGCGGGGGAGGTAGAGCCACCCGGCGCACTCGGCGTCCCCGGAGGTGAACCTGACGTCCTGCCGCTCCCACGCGCTCATGCGGCGAGCACCTGCTGGCTCTGGGTGGTCTCGGCGACCAGGCGGCCCTCGTCGTCGGTCAGCTCGGTCCGCACCGCGATGGTCGAGCGGCCCACGTGCAGCGGGCGGGCCGTGGCCGTGACGGTGCCGGCGCGCAGGGCGCGGGTGAAGACCGTCGAGGAGGACGTCGTGCTGGTGCGGGCGCCGTCGGGGAGGTTGAGCCAGGCCACCACACCCCCCATCTGGTCGGCGATCGTCATCAGCACACCCCCGTGGATGCCGCCGCCCGCGGTGGTCACCTCCTCGCGCCAGGCGAGG
Source organism: uncultured Nocardioides sp. (assembly GCA_964600305.1). GTDB lineage: Bacteria > Actinomycetota > Actinomycetes > Propionibacteriales > Nocardioidaceae > Nocardioides. The sequence goes on from CAZRKV010000052.1 coordinate 8,633, forward strand.
CGGCCGACGACCTCCTCGCGGGAGGCGCGCACCACCTCGATCCCCAGCAGGCGGCACACCGGGGCGATCTCGCACATCTGGTCCGTGGTCAGCATGGTCGGATCACAGCACGTCCGGTCACCAGGTGTCGACACTGCGACGTCCGCCGGTGCGGCCGCTGGTGTCCGCCGCCGCCAGCACCCGGGCCAGGACCTCGCGGGTCCCGGCCGGGTCGACCACGTCGTCGATCTCGAAGTAGCGCGCCGCGTTGAGCGCGGAGGCCCGCTCCTGCTGGACCGCGGTGAGCTCCCGGACCGTCCGCTCCCGCTCCTCGGGGTCCTCGATGGCCGCCAGCTCCTTGCGCATCGCCAGCCGCACCGCACCCTCGAGGCCCATCGGGCCCAGGTGGGCGCCGGGCCAGGCGAGGGTCAGGACCGGCTCGTGGGTGCTGCCGCCGAGCATCGCCTGGGCGCCGAGCCCGTAGCCCCGCCGCAGCACCACCCCGACCAGCGGCACCGAGAGCTGGGCCCCGGCCACCACGAGCCGCGAGGTGTGCCGCACCAGGGCGGTCTGCTCGGCCTCGGGTCCGACCATCATCCCGGGGGTGTCGACCAGCGAGACCACCGGGAAGCCGTAGGCGTCGCACAGCTGCAGGAACCGGGCGGCCTTGTCGGCCGCGTCGCTCGTCACCGCCCCGGCCATGTGGGTGGTCTGGTTCGCGACGAACCCGACCGTCCGTCCCTCGATCCGGCCCAGGGCGGTCACCAGCTCGGGCGCGAACCGTTCCCGGAGCACGGTCACGGTGTCCTCGTCGGCCAGGGTCTCCACGATCGGCAGCACGTCGTACGCCGTCCGCTCGCCGTCGGGGACGGCGTCGCGCAACCACGCCTGGTCGGGCGCCTCCCACGACTCCGCGCGCGCGGTCGTGAAGTACCCGACCAGCCGCCGGGCCACCGCGACGGCCTCCGCCTCGTCGGCGACGGCGACGTCGACCACGCCGTTGCGGCTCTGCACGTCGGTCGGTCCGATGTCGGCGGCGTCGACCTCGCCCAGCCCGCCGCCGGCGATCATCGCCGGCCCCGCCATCCCGAGGCTCGCCGACCCGGTCGCGACGACGAGGTCCGAGGACCCCGCCAGCACGGCGTTGCCGGCGAAGCAGTTGCCGTGCACCACCGCGATCCGCGGGACCCGCCCGGCCAGCCGCCCCCACAGGGCGAAGGACCCGACGTCGAGCGCCGAGACCAGCGGGATGTCGGTGTCCCCGGGACGTCCGCCGCCGCCCTCGGTGAAGAAGACGGTCGGCAGCCGCATCCGCTCGACGAGGCCGATCAACCGGTCGGTCTTCTGGTGGCCGCGCATGCCCTGGGTCCCGGCCAGCACCAGGTAGTCGTAGGAGAGGACGGCGCACTCGGCGCCGTCGATCCGGGCCAGTCCGCCCACGACCCCGTCGGCGACGGTGCGGTCGAGCAGCTCGTCGGTGCTCCGCCGCTGCTCCTGGGCGGCGGTCACGAAGCGGCCGTACTCGACGAAGCTGCCCGGGTCGACCAGGTCGGCGATGTTCTCCCGGGCCGTGCGGCCCCCGGTGGCGTGGCGCCGGGCGACCGCCTCCGGGCGGGCGTCGTCCTCGGTCAGGGCCCGTCGGGCCAACAGCTGGAGGAGGTCCTCGCGGATCTGCATGCGCAGGACCCTACTGAGCCCGTGCTCGCGCGGGGACCACGAGCAGGGCCTGCTCGGAGCGGGCGACCAGCCCGCGGGCGTCGTACACGTCGGAGGTGGCGATGCCCACGGCGCCGGGGCCGAGGGTCGTGCGAGCCTCCAGGCACACCCAGTCCCCCTCCGGGGGCCGCAGCACGTGCACCGAGAGCTCGGTGTTGAGGAAGTCCCAGGCAGCCGGGTCCAGGGCGGCGGAGACCCCGGACGCGGAGTCGACGCAGCACAGCAACCGCTGCAGCGGACTGGTCTCCTCACCCGCCACCAGCGGGATCCGGGGTCGCATCCACACCACGGCCGGCCCGGGGTCGGCGACACCCCCGGAGATCCAGCGCCACTCGGTGGCGTCCAGGTAGCCCGGTCGCCACGAGGCCGGGGACGGCTGGGGGTGGCCGTCCTCAGGCGTGTGGTCCGGCGGCGGGCCCACCTCACCCGGGCCCGGGAGGTCGGGGAAGGCCCAGGCCCGCGCCGTGGCCACGGCCCGGTCGGTGCCGTCCCGCAGCACCGCCTGGTGCAGCGAGACGGATCGCCCGGGGCGCACCACCTCCGCGTCGACGGTGAGCGGGCCGAGGGGGACCGGCCCGAGCAGGTCGAGGGCGATGCTGCCCAGTGGCCGGCCGGCCGACCGCTCCAGGGCCCGCCCGAGGAGGGCGGCGGGCGGCCCCCCGTGCTGGGCGTCGGAGCGCCAGGGCCCTCCGGTCGAGTGCGTGGCCTCGAAGCCGCGGTCGGTGGGCACGAAGAAGGCCTCGGCGAGCATGCGCGAGACGCTACCGACGCGCCACCGACGCCGCGGCGCCGGCCCGAGGCCGGTGCACCGCTCGCCAGTGGACGCGAACCGTGATTGAGTCGCCGCGTGAGATCCCCGATCCAGGACTACCTGGCCGAGGTGCTGGACTCGGTGCGACCGGTGCGCGCGGGTGCGGTGGCCGACTACATCCCCGAGCTGGCGCGGGTCGACCCGGACCGGCTCGCCGTGGGGCTGGCCACGGTCGAGGGGGCCGAGTACGCCGCCGGCGACAGCGACGCGCTGTTCACCATCCAGTCGATCTCCAAGCCCTTCGTCTACGCACTGGCGATCGCCGACCGGGGCCTGGAGTCGGTGCTGGAGTCGGTCGACGTGGAGCCCTCCGGCGAGGCCTTCAACGAGCTGTCGCTGGAGCAGGACTCCGGCCGACCGCTCAACCCGATGATCAACGCCGGTGCCCTGGTGGTGCACACCCTGGTCGAGGGCGGCTTCGACCGGATCCTCGACGGGCTCTCCGCGTTCGCGGGCCGCCGGCTGGAGGTCGACGAGGCGGTCTGCCACTCCGAGGCGGAGACCGCCTTCCGCAACCGGGCGCTGGCCAACATGCTCCGCGGCCACGGCACCATCGGCGGGGAGCCGCGCGACGTGGTGCTCGGCTACACCCGCCAGTGCTCGGTGCTGGTGACGACGCACGACCTGACGATGATGGCGGCGACCCTGGCCAACGGCGGGGTGCACCCGCTCACCGAGGAGCAGGTCGTGGACCAGGACGTGGTCCGGCAGGTGCTGAGCGTGATGGCGACGTGCGGGATGTACGACATGGCCGGTGACTGGCTCTCCACGGTCGGCTTCCCGGCCAAGAGCGCCGTCTCCGGCGGGATCATCGGGGTGCTGCCGGGACAGCTCGGGATCGCGGCCTTCTCGCCGCGCCTGGACGAGCACGGCAGCAGCGTCCGCGGGATCGCCCTGTGCCGCCGGTTGTCCGCCGAGCTGGGGCTGCACCTGATGGACGCCCCGCAGCCCGCGCGGTCGACGATCCGCCGCGCCCACACCGTGCGCCACGTCGCCGGGGAGGAGGCCGCCGTCTTCGCCCTGCACGGGTCGATCCAGTTCGCCGGGGCCGAGCGGCTCGTGCGCGACCTCGCGAGCACGGAGCCGGACACGGTCGAGGTGGTGCTCGACCTCACCCGCGTGCACTCGGTGAACGCCATCGCCGAACGGATGCTGGTCGAGGCCGTCGAGCGACTGTCCGCCGGTGGCCACCGGGTGACCTTCGTGGACCCCGACGGGCTGCTGGACCTCCGCGCCGCCGGCGCCGGCGGCCGCCGGGGGGCCGAGACCCGGGCTGACGTCGGCGAGGCCCCGCGGGCGGGTGGCTCCGCCCGCGCCTAGGTCGGCGGGCCCCCGGCGTCCCCGGGCGGGGGCACCGGGCCGGGCGCGGCCGCGCTGGGCGGCACGGGCGCCGGACCGTGGTACTCGCCCGAGGGAGTGACGATGGTCCCGGCCTCCCCGCGCAGGATCCCCGGGGCGTCCTCTAGGCGGCCGATCGCCCCGAGGTCACCGGTCAGCTCGACGAAGCGGCAGACCGCGTCCACCTTGGGGCCCATCGACCCGGCAGGGAAGTCCATCCGGCGGAGGGCGAACGGGGTGGCTCGCTGGATCAGCCTCGCATCCGGGGTGCCGAAGTCCTCCTGGATGCCGGGGACGTCCGTGAGCACCAGCAGCGCATCGGCCTCGAGTGCCTCGGCGAGCACGGCCGAGGTCATGTCCTTGTCCACGACCGCCTCGATCCCCTCGAGGTCGCCGTGCTCGTTGCGGATCACCGGGACGCCGCCACCGCCGGCGCAGATGACGACCGCCCCGCTGGTCAGCAGCAGCCGGATCAGGCGGGTCTCCACCACCCGTTCCGGGCGGGGGGACCCGACGACCCGGCGCCAGTGCCTCCCGTCCGGCTTCACCGTCCAGCCCCGCTCGGCCGCGAGCCGCCCGGCCTCCGCCTCGTCGTACACCTCGCCGACGAACTTGGTGGGGTTGTCCAGGGCCGGGTCGTCGGCGCGGACCAGCGTCTGGTTGATGATCGCAGCGACCTGCCGGCCGGGGCTGGCGTTCTGCATCGCCTGCAGCAGCCAGTAGCCGATCATCCCTTGCGTCTGGGCGCCGAGCACGTCGAACGGGTACGGCGTGCTCAGCCGCGGGTCGGAGGCGGACTGGAGGGCCAGGACGCCGACCTGCGGGCCGTTGCCGTGCGTGATCACGAGCTCGTGCTCGCGGGCCAGGGGCGCGAGGGCCCGGATCGCCCGCCGGGCGTTGTCCTCCTGGATCCCGGCGTCCGGGCTCTGCCCGCGCTGGAGCAGCGCGTTGCCGCCGAGGGCCACCACGATCCGCACGTCAGTCCCCCAGGGTCGCGACCAGGATGGCCTTGATGGTGTGCATGCGGTTCTCCGCCTGGTCGAACACCACG
>CAZRKV010000053.1:0-5110 GCA_964600305.1 uncultured Nocardioides sp.
GATCCTCAACCACGGCCGGATCGGTGAGACCTACCTCATCGGCGCCGACGGGGAGCACTCCAACCACGAGGTGGTGCGGATGATCCTCGAGGCGTTCGGGCGCGACCCCGACGACTTCGACCACGTCACCGACCGCGCCGGCCACGACCTGCGCTACGCCATCGACTCCAGCAAGCTGCGCTCCGAGCTCGGGTGGCGGCCCGAGCACCCGGACTTCGCCGAGGGACTCGCCCGCACCATCGAGTGGTACCGCGCCAACGAGGACTGGTGGCGCCCGCACAAGGACGCCACCGAGGCGGCGTACGCCGCGAAGGGCCAGTGAGGCCGGCATGACCGGGGAGCTGCGCGTCGAGACCACGCCCATCCCGGGCCTGCTGGTGGTCCGGCTGCCCGTGCACGGCGACGCCCGCGGGTGGTTCAAGGAGAACTGGCAACGGGAGAAGATGGTCGCCCTCGGCCTGCCCGACTTCGGGCCGGTGCAGAACAACATCTCCTTCAACGCCACCACCGGCGCCACCCGCGGGATCCACACCGAGCCGTGGGACAAGTACGTCTCCGTGGCGACCGGACGGGTGTTCGCCGCCTGGGTCGACATGCGGGCCGGGGAGTCGTTCGGCGCCACCTTCCACGTCGAGGTCGACCCGGGGGTGGCGGTCTTCGTCCCCCGGGGGGTGGGCAACTCCTACCAGGCCCTCGAGGACGGCACCGCCTACACCTACCTGGTCAACGAGCACTGGCGGCCCACCACCGCCTACCCGGCGCTGCACCTGGCCGACGAGACGGCCGCGATCCCGTGGCCGATCCCGCTCGCCGACGCCGCGATCTCGGAGAAGGACCGACGCAACCCCCGGCTGTCCGAGGTCACGCCGATGCAGCCCCGCCGTACCCTCGTCATCGGTGCCGCCGGGCAGCTGGGCCGGGCCCTCACGCAGCAGTTCCCCGGCGCCGACCGGGTGGACCTGGCGGCGGCTGCGGACGGCTCCCACGACGGGCTCGACGTCACCGACCCCGCGCAGGTCGCGGCCTGGCCGTGGGCGGAGTACGACCTGGTGCTCAATGCCGCGGCGTACACCGCCGTCGACGACGCCGAGACCACCGAGGGCCGGGTCGCCGCCTGGTCGGCCAACGCGTCCGCGCCCGCGGTGCTGGCCCACCTGGCGCGGGAGCACCGGTTCACCCTGGTGCACTACTCCACCGACTACGTCTTCGACGGGACCCGCGAGGTCCACACCGAGGACGAGCCGTTCTCCCCGCTCGGGGTCTACGGCCAGTCCAAGGCCGCCGGCGACCTCGCGGTCGCCACCGCCCCGCGGCACTACCTGCTGCGCACCTCGTGGGTGGTGGGCGACGGGCACAACTTCGTGCGCACCATGGCCCGGCTCGCCGATGACGGAGTCGCGCCCACCGTGGTCGCCGACCAGGTCGGGCGGCTCTCGTTCACCCACGAGCTCGCTCGTGCCACCCGGCACCTGCTCGAGGCCGGGGCGGCGCACGGCACCTACAACTGCACCAACGCCGGCCCCTCGATGTCGTGGGCCGAGATCGCCCGGCACGTCTTCTCGCTGCGCGGGCGGGACCCCGAGGACGTCACCCCGGTCTCCACCGCGGAGTACGCCGCCGGCAAGGCCGTCGCGCCGCGCCCGGCGCACAGCACCCTGGACCTGTCCCGCCTGGAGGCCACCGGCTTCCACCCCCGCGACGCGCGCGAGGGCGTCGAGGAGCACCTGCGCTGACCAGTCACTCCTGCCCCCTCGAGAGGCGCCGAGAGGTCACTCCTGCCCCCTCGAGAGGCACCGAGGGGTCACTTCCTCCTCAGTCGACCAGCGGTGCGAGGTAGCGCTTGGCGTAGTGGCGCACCGCGTCCTCGTCGTCGACGTCGAGGTGGCCGCGCCGGTCCACCAGGTACGTGGCGGCGATCCGCAGCATCAGCTCCGAGGCCACCAGCAGCTCGTCCTCGGGCATCCGGGCCCCGCTGCGTCGCAGGGTCGCCGCCACCCGCCCCGCGGAGGCGACCAGCATCGTGCCCTGGGAGCGGTGCCCGATCCCGGCGAAGCTCTCCGGCTCCGTCTCGGCCAGCCGGGCCAGCAGCGGCACCTGGCGGGAGAGCGCGAGGCCGTGGACGAAGCACTCCACCACCGCGTCCTGCGGCGACCGGTCGGCCGCGACCCGGTCCAGCTCGGTGAGGAACTCGTCGTAGGCCCGCAGCAGCACAGCCTCGAGCAGGGCCTCCTTGGAGGGGTAGCGACGGTAGAGCGTGCTGCGGCTCAGCCCGGCCCGGCGGGCGATGTCGTCGACGTTGGCGCGGCGTACGCCGTAGGTCTCGAAGACCTCCCGCGCCGCGTCGAGGATCCGGTCGCTCACGGGTCGATCCTCTCCAGGCGGACCGGCAGGCCGTCGGAGACCACCGGCAGGGCAGCCAGGTCCAGCGGCCACGTGTAGCCCTCGGGCACCGACCATCGGTAGCGGCGCAGCACCTCGTGGAAGATCGCCCGCACCTGCATCCCGGCGAAGTGCATGCCGATGCACTTGTGCACCCCGCCGCCGAACACGTGGAAGGCCATCCGGTGCGACCTGTCCTCGCGCCGCCCGGGGGAGAACCGGTCGGGGTCGAACGTCGACGCGTCGCGCCACGCGTCCTCGGCCTGGTGGTTGGAGAACGGGCTGACCGTGACGAAGCCCCCGGCCGGGATCCGCCGCCCCGCGAGCGTGGTCTCCCGGGTCGCCACCCTGGGCATGGTGGGTACCGGTGCGCACAGGCGCATCGACTCCTTCATGATCCGGTCGAGGAGGTCCAGGCCCACGATGTCGTCGTACGACGGGTCCTCGCCCACCGGTGTGCCGAGCGACCGGGCCTCCTCCCGGGCCGCCTCCTGCCACTCGGGGTGCCGGGCGAGGTGGTAGGCCATCGAGGTCAGCGTGGTGGTCGAGGTGTCGTGGGCGGCCATCAACAAGAAGATCATGTGGTTGACGATGTCGTCGTCGGTGAACTCGTCACCGTCCTCGCTGCGGGCCACGCAGAGCTGGGCGAACAGGTCGTCCCCGCCGTCGCGGCGCTTGGCGGGGAGGTGCTCGCGGAAGAAGTCCTCCAGGACGCGCCGTGCCTTCAGGCCCCGGGCCCAGGGCGTGCCCGGCACCGGACGGCGCACGACGGAGGTGCCGGCGCGCACGGCGTCGATGAACGCGGCGTTGATCCGGTCCCGCTCCCCGGCGGGCAGGTCCACCCCGACGAAGGTCTCCAGGGCGAGGTCGAGGGTGAGCTGCTTGAACAGTCGCTGCAGGTGCGGCTCCTCGATCTCCCCCCAGTCGGCCACCCCGGCGTGGATGTGGGGCGCCATCACGCCGTGGTAGCGCCGCAGGGCGTCGGCGGTGAAGGCGTGCTGGAGGATCCGCCGGTGGTGCAGGTGCTCGTCGAAGTCCAGCAGCATGATCCCGCGCCGGAAGAACGGGCCGATGAAGTGCGACCACGCCGGACCGTTGGCGAAGATCCGCTCCCGGTTGAGCAGGATCTCCTCGGCGAGGTCCGGACCCGAGGTGGCGTGCACGGTGACGCCGAAGACGCGGATCTTCATCACGTCGCCGTACTTCTCGCGAAGCCGGGCCTGGTGGCTGATCGGGTGTCGCCGGAGCTTCAGCAGGTGGTAGAGGCCGAAGCGGGGACCGTCGGCCTCGACGGGGGCCGGGGGGTGGCCGGCCGTGCCGGCCGAGGGGGCAGTCGCGCGCATGAGGACGCCTCGCTGGTCGAGATAGAGATGTTGAGACGAATCTGTTTCAATGTATCACCATGACGACCGACCCGGCGACGTCCGAGGAACCGACGTCCGAGGGGTACGCCGCTCGTCCCCTCGGGCCGGACTCCCTGACCTGGCGCTGGTTCGGCGACGTCCGGCAGGTCCTCCTCGGGCCACGCGCCGCGGTGCTGCAGAACATGCTCCCCGCCCTGGGCCAGGGCGTGGACGACCACTCGGTCTGGTTCGAGGACACGACGGCCCGGCTGCGGCGGAGCATCCCGCCGATCTTCGGCACCGTCTACGGCCCGGACCCCGAGGCCACCGGTCGCGAGGTGCGCGACTACCACCGCCCCATCCACGGCCGGATGCCCGACGGGACGCCGTACTCCGCGCTCAACCCCGACACCTACTACTGGGCCCACGCGTGCTTCGTCGACCACCTCATCACCGCCACCGAGACCTTCGTGCGCCCGTTGAGCCGCGCGGAGAAGGAGCAGCTCTTCGGTGAGTCGATCACCTGGTGGCGGCGGTACGGCGTCAGCTCGGTCGGGACCCCTCAGACCTACGCCGAGTTCGAGGACTACGTCGACCGCACGCTGGAGGAACGGCTGGTGCGGCACCGCACGGCGGCGTACGGCGTCGGGTACGCCACCAAGGGCTGGCCCCGGCCGGCCGGCGTGCACCCGTGGCTGTGGACCCTGGTACGCCGCCCGGTCGACGCCGCCAGCTCCTCGCTGACCATCGGCGGACTGCCGCCGCGCGCCCGGGAGGTCCTGGGGCTGCCTTGGGACGAGCGCCGGGAACGGCGCTACCGGCGGTTCGCGGCCGCGGTGCGCGCCCTGCGACCGGTGATCGACCGGCTGCCCACCCGCTGGCGCCTGCACCCGATCCCCGCCGCGGCGTACCGGCGCGAGGGCCGCCGCCCCTGACCGAATCGAGGCGCGCGCCCCTCTGGGTCGAAGCGCGTGCCCCTCGGGGTTGAAGCGCGTGCCCCTCGGAACGGCACGGCGGGCGGCGCGCGCCTCACTGACGAGGCACGCGCGCCTCGACCCCTACTCCTTCGGCATGATGATCCAGAGCGCGATGTAGACGATCTCGCCCACACCGAAGATGCCGAAGAGCACGAAGGCGATCCGGACCAACCCCGCCGAGATGCCGAACCGTTCCGCCAGGCCGGCGCACACCCCGGCGATCCACTTGCCACTCCGCGGACGGACCAACGCTGTCGAAGCCATGGGGGGCCTGTACCCGCTCCGTCGTACCTGACACCCGGAACCGGGCGGGCCAGTACGGCGAGGGACGCGCGCCTCATCGGCGAGGGGCACGCGCCTCACCGGTGAGGGACGCGCGCCTCAACCCCGAGGGACGCGCGCCTCAACCCC
>CAZRKV010000053.1:5210-13341 GCA_964600305.1 uncultured Nocardioides sp.
GAGGGACGCGCGCCTCAACCCCGAGGGACGCGCGCCTCAACCCCCCAACCGTCAGGCCTGGACGGCGATGCCCTTCTCGAGCAGGGCGTCCACGTCGGTGATGCCCCAGGCCTCGAGGGCCTCGCGGGTGTGGGCGCCGGGCTTCTCCGCGGGCGGGTGCGAGAGGGTGCCGTCGGTGCGCGAGAACCGGGGCGCGGGGCGCGGTTGTCGGATCCCCTCGTGCTCGACGAAGACCTCCCGGTCGACCATGTGGGGGTGCTCCATCGCCTCGCTGAGCGGGATGATGCCGGCCACGCAGGCGTCGGTGCCCTCGAACACCTCGACCCACTCGGCCTGGGTGCGGGTCGCGAAGGCGTCGGCGATGAGTGACCGCAGCCGTGGGTAGTTGGCCGGGTCGAACCGGTCGGGCACCTCGTCCGCGATCCCCAGCAGCCGCACCAGCTCGTCGTAGAACTGGGGCTCGAGCGCCCCGACGGACATGTGCTTGCCGTCGGAGGTCTCGTAGACGTCGTAGTACGGCGCCCCGCCGTCGAGCAGGTTCGCCGCGCGCTCCTCGCGGTGGTTGCCGCCGGCGAGGAAGGCAGCGCCCATCGCGTTGAGGTGGGCGGTGCCGTCGACGATGGCGGCGTCGACGACCTGGCCGGTGCCGCTGGTGCGCGCCTCGAGCAGGGCGGCCAGGACACCGATGACCAGGTAGGTCGACCCGCCGCCGAAGTCACCGACCAGGTTGGTGGGGAAGTGCGGCCGGTCCTTGTCCTGCCCCAGGCCGTGCAGGGCCCCGGCGACGGAGATGTAGTTCATGTCGTGGCCGGCCACGTGGGCGAACCGTCCGGTCTGGCCCCACCCGGTCATCCGGCCGTAGACCAGGCGCGGGTTGCGGGCGTGGCAGTCCTCGGGGCCGATGCCGAGCCGCTCGGCGACCCCCGGCCGCATGCCCTCGACCAGGACGTCGGCGCCCTCCACCAGGTCCAGCACGGTCCGGGCGGCCTCCGGGTTCTTCAGGTCCAGGGCGACGCTCGGCCGGCCCCGGTTGAGCAGGTCGCCCCGTCCGCCGGTCAGCATCTGGCCCCCGGGGCGCTCGACGCGGATCACGTCGGCCCCGAGGTCGGCCAGGACCATGCAGGCGTGCGGGCCGGGTCCGATGCCGGCGATCTCGACCACACGCACGCCGCGCAGTGGTCCGGTCCCCTGTCCGAGCTCGTACGTCATGCCCGGATTGTGACAGAACCACTGTCATGGTGGACAGGGCGTGCCCCGCGTGGGAACGAATCGGCCGTGCCGTTCGTTGAACCCTTCCCCCGCCGTCGCCCAGTCCCGGAGGTTCCCGTCGCACCCTCGGCCCCGTCCTTCGCCGACCAGGTCGAGCGCCTGGTCGCCCTCGGCCATCCCCGCCTCGCCGGGCGCACCGAGGAGGAGTTCCGCGCGCTGCTCGACCCGCTCGCCGCGCCCGCGGCCGAGGTGGAGGCGGCGTCGACCGGGGCCGTCGCCGAGGGGCACGTGCCCGTCCTGCTCGTGGTGACCCGGGCCCTGGTGGACCCGTACGACGCCGTCCCGCTCCTGCGGCTCGTCGGCCGGTCCGGCCGGCCGGTCGGAGGGCCGGGGATCGTCGACCGCAACCACGCGCCCGGGGACCTCGCGACCTACGACCCGCTGCCCGAGCTCGCGGTGCCGGACGCGCCGGCGTACCTCATCGTCGACGTCGAGCGCGGCGAGGAGTTCCGCGACGTCGCCCCCGAGGACGCACTGCCGGTCCTGCGCCGCCGGGGCCGGACCCCGCTCACCATCGACGAGGGGATCGCCCTGGTCACCCAGGTGCCGCACCTGCTGGAGCGCAACCACTGCTTCATGCTGTCCGGCTCGCGCCGGGCCGACCGGAGGGTGCCGGCGCTGTGGATCAGTGGTCGGGCGCCCAAGCTCGGGTGGTGCTGGGACGGCAACCCGCACAGCTGGCTCGGCGTGGCCTCCGCGGCCCGCCGGGTGGTCTGACCCGGGTCACAGCCCCGCGAGGAGCGGCAGGTCGAGGTCGGGTCGCTTGCTGCGCTTGAGCTCGGAGAACCCGGGGAAGTCGACCATGGTCCGCAGCGCGTCGTAGAACGCCACGGCGGTCTCGTCGTCCGGGACGCTGCTGATGACGGGCCCGAACAGCGAGTTGCCCGTGTCGTAGGTGATGATCGGCGTCCCGACCCCGTCGCCGGTACGCCGGAAGGCCTCCTCGCTCTCGGCGCGGATCACCCCGTCGTACGCCGTGTCGTCGGCCGCCTTGAGCAGGTGGTCGGGCAGGCCCAGGTCGCGCAGGATCTCCGCCTCGTCGACGCGCTGCATCCCCGCCTCGAGCCGGTCCTCCAACTCCCCCCCGGCGGCGTCGTACCAGAAGCGCTCGCCCCAGGCGCGGTAGAGGTCCCCGACCGCGTCGTTGCCGAGCTTGTCGCGCGCGGCCGCGCAGATCCGGTGGTAGCGCAGCCCCCGGTCCTGGGCGCGGAGCATCTCCTCGGACTGCTCGGAGCCCTCGTTGATGAACTTCAGCGAGATGAACCGCCACCCCACCTCGAGGTCCCTCAGCTCGGCCACCCGCCGGATCCACACCGACGTCTGCCACGCGAACGGGCAGCCGGGGTCGAAGAAGAACTCCAGGTCGTAGGGGCCGCCAGCCAGGGCGGGCACAGTCGTCTCGTCAACCATGCTCGTTACAACACCGCAACCGCCGCCACTCTTCCCCGACGCAGCCGCTTGTGATCCGAACCGCGTCGGTGCCGGGCAGGTGTCGGCCCGATGCCGGGTTCGGGGTGCCCGCCCGCTAGAGTGGGTCCTGCAGTTCGACCAGTACCGCCCGAGCTGCCCACGCGTCGCAGCGCAACCCATGTGCTCCGCGTGAGCTGGCCCGGTCCCTCCGGGATGCACCGGCTGTGGCGGACACCCCGCACAGAATCGACGGAACTCCTTGTCTGCCTTCACCGATCTCGGCGTGCCCAGCACGCTCTCCGCCGTCCTCTCCGAGGCCGGCATCACCACCCCGACCCCGATCCAGGCGGCCACGCTGCCGGACTCCCTCGCCGGCCGCGACGTGCTCGGACGCGGCCGCACCGGGTCCGGCAAGACCTACGCCTTCGCCCTCCCGCTGGTGGCCCGGCTGGCCGCCTCGGCACGTACGCCGCGCCGCGGCGCCCCGCGGGCCCTCGTCATCGCCCCGACCCGGGAGCTGGTCGGTCAGATCGAGGCCGCGATCGCTCCCCTCGCCCGGACGGCCGGGCTCAGCACCCTCACCATCTTCGGTGGTGTCGGCCAGAACCCGCAGGTCCGTGGCCTGCAGCAGGGCGTGGACATCGTCCTCGCCTGCCCCGGCCGCCTCGAGGACCTGATCGGGCAGGGCCACTGCCGCCTCGACGAGGTCGAGGTGACCGTGCTCGACGAGGCCGACCACATGGCCGACCTCGGCTTCCTCCCCGCCGTGCGCCGGCTGCTGAAGCAGACGCCGAAGGGCGGGCAGCGGATGCTGTTCTCCGCGACGCTGGACAACGAGATCGACGTGCTGGTCAAGCAGTTCCTGCACGACCCGAAGACCCACGAGGCCGACTCGGTGCAGTCGCCGGTGGCCGCGATGTCGCACCACGTGCTCCACCTCGACCGCGAGCACCGCGTGCCGGTGCTGGTCGACCTCACCAGCGCGCCGGGTCGCACGGTCGTCTTCACCCGCACCAAGCACGGCGCCAAGGCCCTGGCCAGGCAGCTCAACCGCCACGGCGTGCCGTCGGTGGAGCTGCACGGCAACCTCAGCCAGAACGCGCGCACCCGCAACATGGACGCCTTCCACGCCGGGCACGCCACCACCCTGGTCGCGACCGACGTGGCGGCCCGTGGCATCCACGTCGACGACGTCGCCCTCGTCGTGCACGCCGACCCGCCGAACGAGCCCAAGGCCTACCTGCACCGCTCCGGGCGTACGGCGCGCGCCGGTGCCTCGGGCACCGTGGTGACCCTGATGACCTCCGAGCAGTCCCGCGACGTCAAGGCGCTGACCCGCGCCGCCGGGATCAAGCCGACCACCACCCGCCTCCAGCGGGCCGAGCACCCCGTGCTGGCCGAGCTGGCCCCCGGCGAGCGGGTCACGGTCGAGGGTGGCTACGCCCCTGCGGCGCCGCCGCAGCAGCAGGGTGGTGGACGCGGCGGGCGTGGCCGCTCCGGTGGCCAGTCGCGCTCGACCCCGCGTGCGGGGTCCGGCTCCGGTGGGGGCAACGGCGGGCGCAACCGCAACCGGTCCCGTCGCGGTGGGCGGCGCCCCGCCCGGGCCGGTCAGGCGTCGGGCCAGGGGGCGGCGCGCGGCTGACGCGGAGGACTCAGGGCCGCCGCGGGTCCTCCGCGGTGGTCGCCTCCACCTCGTCGACCATCTCGGCGACCGGGTCGAGCTCACGCACCTCGCGCGTCTCCAGGTCGACCATCACCGCGAGGTCGTCGGGGATCGGGGTCCACCCGGGCTGGCGCAGGCCGCTGGAGACGATCGCGATGCAGTCGTCGGTCACCTGGTAGTCCATCGCGAAGTAGTCGGTCTCGTGCCGCGGGGGGATCTCCTCCCGGTCGTCGAACATCTCCCGCAGGGCCCGCAGCGGTGAGTCGGCGCGGCTGTTGACGTGGATCGCGAAGATCTTCCGGCCGGTCAGCAGCAACGCGTTCAGGCTCGAGCTGGGGAAGGTCCGGATCAGGGTGGCGAGCGCCTCGGTGACGCCCGTCGCCTCGTCGCCGCACTCATCGATGCACTGCAGCACGAAGCGGAAGTAGCGCTCGCTGTCGGTGTCGCCGACGAGCCGCGCCCGGGTCCCGGGCGTGAGCAGCGCCTCCAGCTCGGCCATGGGGGCGACGTGGCCGTTGTGGGCGAAGGCGTACTCGCCCTCGAAGAACGGGTGGCTGTTCTCCACCCGGACCGGCAGTCCGCCGGTGGCCCAGCGCAGGTGCACCATGCCCGCGGCCCCGAGCCGCCGGTGCACGAGGTCGTCGTACTCGGGATCGACCGCGGCCGAGTGCGGCGAGGTGGTCGTGTGGGTCCCGTCGTCGTCGCGCCAGGCCATGCCCCACCCGTCCCCGTGCACGGTCGTCAGGGCGGTGAACTCCGCCAGGCCCTCGGGCCCCAGGATCTCCTCGATCGACGTCGCGCGGCCCGCGACGTACCCGAGCAGGCGGCACATGCGTTCCGACACCCCTCTTCGCGTCTGGTCGGTCTCGTTCGGCGGCCCCGACCGGGGACCCGTCGTCCCCTACCCCGATGTTGCCCGCACGACACTGCGGCATCGAATCGTGCGCAACGGGGTAGGACGGTGCGCATGCGAACTTTGGGTGTGGAGGAAGAGCTGCTGCTGGTCGACGCCGAGACCGGTCGGCCCCGGTCGGTCGCCAGCGAGGTGCTGCGGATCGCCGCCGAGCGGGCCGAGGCGACGCCCGGTGGTGCCGGGCCCGCCTCGGAGGAGGGCGGGTCCCTCGGGCACGAGCTGCACCAGCAGCAGGTCGAGACCGACACCCCGCCCGAGACCGACCTGCTGCAGGTGCAGGAGGACCTGGTGGCGTGGCGCCGCCGGGCGGCCGAGAGCGCCGGGGAGGCCGGCGCCCGCGTCCTCGCCGCCGGGACACCGCCGCTGCCGGCCGAGCCGCAGATCGTGGCCGACGAGCGGTTCGAGGAGATCGCGGAGCGGTTCGGGCTGACCGCCATGGAGCAGATGTCGTGCGGGTGCCACGTGCACGTGTCGGTGGAGTCGGACGAGGAGGCGGTCGCGGTCCTGGACCGGGTGCGGGTGTGGCTGCCGGTGCTGCTGGCGATGAGCGCCAACTCCCCGTTCTGGGAGGGCGGCGACTCCAGCTACGCCAGCTACCGGTCCCAGGTGCTGGGGCGGTGGCCGAGCAGCGGCCCCACCGACGTCTTCGGCAGCGCGGGGGCCTACCGGGACGAGCTCGCCCGGCTCACCGCCACCGGCGTGCTGCTGGACGAGGGGATGGTCTACTTCGACGCCCGGCTCGGCAAGGGGCACCCGACGGTCGAGGTGCGGATCGCCGACGTGTGCCTCGACGTCCGCGACGCGGTGCTGGTCGCCGGCCTCTCCCGCGCCCTGGTCGAGACGGCGGCGCGGGAGTGGGCCGCGGGCCAGCCGCCCCCGGACGTCCCCACCAACGTGCTGCGCCTGACCACCTGGCAGGCCGCGCGCTACGGGCTCGAGGGCGACCTGGTGGACCCCGCCACCGGCCGGCTGCGACCGGCCACCGACGTGGTGCAGTCGCTGCTGGACCACGTGGACGGCGCGCTGCGCGACGACGGGGACCACGAGCTGGTCCACGCCGGGGTCGCGAACCTGCTCGAGCGGGGCAACGGCACGATGCGGCAGCGCCGGGTGCGCGAGCGCACCGGCCGGATGGAGGACGTGGTCGAGACGCTGGCCCGGGTCACCCTGGGCCGGGACGGCTAGCCCGCCGGGTCAGTCGTCGCCGCCGGTACGCCGCGCCACCTGCGCGCGGCGCTGCTCGTCCATCGCCTGCTCGTACGCCGCGACCAGGCTGGCGATGGACAGCGGCTTGATCTTCTCCACGACCTCGCGGATCCGCTCGGCCGAGGTGCCGGAGTCCCGGTAGACCGGCCACACCATGGTGCGGAACAGCTCGTTGAGCTCCTCCGCGATCGCGCGGCCGTGGGCGGCGTACACGTCCGCGGCGGCGCGGGCGGCCTCGATCGGGAAGCCCAGGTCGAGCAGCCCGAGGCCGACCGACAGCTGGGAGACCGCGACCCGGTAGCCGCCGTCCGCGCGGCGCACGACGCCCAGCGCGGCCAGGGTGTCGACGTCCTCCTCGCCGAGCGTGCGTCCGGCACGCTCCTCGAGGGTGGCGTGGTCGAGCAACGGTGAGTCGGCGCTCCACGGGGCCAGCATCGTGCGCTGCAGCGCGATGTCCTCGGGGGTGGCGTCGTCGGGGATGCCTGCGACGTACTTCTCGATGGCGGCCAGCGTGAAGCCGTGGGCCTGCAGGTCCTGGACCAGCTCCAGGCGGGCGACGTGGTCGGCGGTGTAGTAGCCGGAGCGGCCCCGACGGATCGGGGGAGGCACCAGCCCGCGGGAGGTGTAGAAGCGGACGTTGCGCACGCTGAGTCCCACCCGACGGGTGAGCTCGGCCAGCGAGAGCAGCGGGCCTTCGCCCTCGCGGCCGGGCTGCGGGGCCCCGTCTCCGGACGCCTGCTGGGACATCGGCCACCTCGGTGTTGGGGAGAGCACATAGAGTGCTCCTTGACGACACTGACAGTAACAGTGTCACAATCGTCCCAGCGCCCGCTCGGCGGCGCGCTGCGATCTCCACCTCGAGGCAAGGGACTCCTTTCGATGTCTGAAGCATTCGTGTACGACCACCTGCGCACCCCGCGCGGCAAGGGCAAGAAGACCGGCTCGCTGCACGAGGTGAAGCCGATCGACCTGATCTGCGGCCTCCTCGACGAGGTCAAGGAGCGCAACCCCGGCCTCGACCCCGCGCGCGTGGACGACCTCGTGCTCGGGATCGTGACCCCGATCGGTGACCAGGGTGGCGACCTCGCGAAGACCGCGGCCCTCGCCTCCGGGTACCCCGACACCGTCGCCGGCGTGCAGCTCAACCGCTTCTGCGCCTCCGGGCTCGAGGCGGTCAACCAGGCCGCCGGTCGGGTCCGCAGCGGCTTCGAGGACCTGATCCTCGCCGGCGGCGTGGAGTCGATGAGCCGGGCGCCGATGGGGTCCGACGGCGGCGCCTGGGCGGCCGACCCCGCCACTGCCCTGACCACCGGCTTCGTGCCGCAGGGCATCGGTGCCGACCTGATCGCCACCATCGAGGGGTGGAGCCGCGAGGACGTCGACGCCTTCGCCGCCGAGTCCAACGCCCGCGCCGGCAAGGCCTGGGCCAACGGCTACTTCAACAACTCCGTGGTCCCGGTCAAGGACGCCAACGGCCTGACCATCCTCGACCACGACGAGCTCGTGCGGCCCGACACCACGGTGGAGTCGCTCTCCGGCCTCAAGCCCAGCTTCGCCGAGATCGGCGCGACCGGCGGGTTCGACCACGTGGCGCTGGAGAACTACCACTGGGTTGCGCGGATCGACCACGTCCCCCACGCAGGCAACACCTCGGGCATCACCTGTGGAGA
>CAZRKV010000054.1:0-13339 GCA_964600305.1 uncultured Nocardioides sp.
ATGCTGGCCGCCGCGAGCCGCGCCTCGGAGATGCCCGGCGCTTCGCCGATCCTGCTATACAAGAACAACACAGACAACAAGAGCGCCTCCTACGGTGCCCACGAGAACTACCTGATGCGCCGGTCCACCCCGTTCGGCGACATCGTCCACCACCTCACCCCCTTCTTCGTCTCCCGCCAGGTCTTCGCCGGTGCCGGGCGGGTCGGCATCGGCCAGGACGGTCGGGAGCACGGCTTCCAGCTCAGCCAGCGGGCGGACTTCTTCGAGGTCGAGGTCGGCCTGGAGACCACGCTGAAGCGGCCGATCATCAACACCCGGGACGAGCCGCACGCCGATCCCGAGAAGTACCGCCGGTTGCACGTGATCATCGGTGACGCCAACCTGGCCGAGGTCTCCACCTATCTCAAGGTGGGCACCACGGCGCTGGTGCTGGCGATGATCGAGGACCGCTTCATCGACCGGGACCTCGCGCTGGACACGCCCGTGACGTCGCTGCGGGCGATCTCCCACGACCCGACCCTGCGGGAGACGGTGCGGCTGCGGGACGGGCGCACGGTGACCGCCGTACAGCTGCAGATGGAGTACCTCGAGCTCGCCCGCAAGTACGTCGAGGACCGGTACGGCACCGACGCGGACCCCCAGACCCGGGACGTGCTGGACCGGTGGGAGTCGGTGCTCGACCGGCTCGAGCGCGACCCGATGTCCTGCGCCGCGGAGCTCGACTGGGTGGCGAAGTACCAGCTGCTGCGGCAGTACCGCGACCGCGATGGGCTGGAGTGGAACCACCCCAAGCTCCACCTCATCGACCTGCAGTACGCCGACGTGCGGCCGGAGAAGGGCCTGCACCACAAGCTCGTCCGCGCCGGGCGGATCGAGCGGCTCGTGGCGCCGGACCTGGTCGACGCCGCGATGCACGACCCGCCCACCGACACCCGGGCCTACTTCCGCGGCCGGTGCCTGGAGCGGTACCCCGACAGCGTCGCGGCGGCGTCGTGGGACTCGGTGATCTTCGACATCCCCGGGCGGGACTCCCTGCAGCGCGTCCCCACGATCGACCCGCTCCGCGGCACCCGGTCCCGGGTGGGCGAGCTGATGGACTCGTGCGAGACGGCCGAGGAGCTGGTCCGGGCACTCACCGGAGAGTGACCACCGGTTCAGCCGCTCGGGCGATAGGGTCGAGTCATGGCACAGGAGCACAAGCAGCCGAAGCGGTCCGGTGAGGACGAGGCGGCCACCGAGGCGGCCACCGAGTCCGAGGTCGCGCCCGACGTGGCGGAGCGCAAGGAGGCCCTCGACGACGACGTCGACGCCATCCTCGACGAGATCGACGACGTCCTGGAGACCAACGCCGAGGACTTCGTGAAGTCGTTCATCCAGAAGGGAGGACAGTGACCCGGTGAGAGCACCCGACTCCGACGCCCGCCTGCCCGCGTCGTACCTCGCGCCCGGATCGTCCTCGTTCAGCGATTTCCTCTCCGACCAGGCCCCTGACCTGCTGCCCTCGCGGCGCACGCTCCCCAGCGGCAACGCCGGTGAGCTCGCCCCGC
Source organism: uncultured Nocardioides sp. (assembly GCA_964600305.1). Classification (GTDB taxonomy): domain Bacteria; phylum Actinomycetota; class Actinomycetes; order Propionibacteriales; family Nocardioidaceae; genus Nocardioides. The sequence continues at coordinate 1,548 of CAZRKV010000054.1, forward strand.
ACGCGACCACCATCGTCGCCGCGACGTTCCCCGGCGGGGTGGTCATGGCCGGTGACCGGCGCGCCACGATGGGCAACATCATCGCCCAGAAGGACATCACCAAGGTCTTCCCGACCGACGAGTACTCCTGCGTCGGCATCGCGGGGAGCGCCGGCCTCGCCGTGGAGATGGTGCGCCTGTTCGCCACCGAGCTCGAGCACTACGAGAAGATCGAGGGCACCACGCTGTCCATGGACGGCAAGTCCAACCGGCTGGCGGCCCTGATCCGGGGCAACCTGGGCATGGCGATGCAGGGCCTGGCGGTGGTGCCGCTCTTCGCGGGCTTCGACCTGCGCTCGGACCAGGGACGGATCTTCTCCTACGACGTCACCGGCGGCCGCTACGAGGAGAGCTCCTTCCACGCCGTCGGGTCGGGCTCGCTGTTCGCGCGCGGCTCGCTGAAGAAGCTCTACCGCGAGGACCTGGACGCCGACGGGGCGACCACGGCCGTGGTCCAGGCCCTCTACGACGCCGCCGACGACGACTCGGCCACCGGGCTGCCGGACCTGACCCGCAGGATCTTCCCGGTCGTGCACCTGATCACCGCGCAGGGCGGCAACCGGATCCCCGACGACGAGGTCGCCCGGATCGCCGACGACGTGATCCGGGCCCGGATGGAGCGCCCGGACGGCCCGGCCGCCCCCCTCACCTGATCCCGACCGGACCCACCAGCGAGGAATCGCCCATGAGCACGCCGTTCTACGTCTCCCCCGAGCAGATGATGAAGGACCGCGCGGACTACGCGCGGAAGGGGATCTCCCGCGGCCGCTCGGTGGTCGCGGTGCAGTACGCCGACGGGATCCTGCTGGTCTCGGAGAACCCGTCCCAGGCCCTGCACAAGGTGTCGGAGATCTACGACCGGATCGCCTTCGCGGCGGTCGGTCGCTACAACGAGTTCGAGAACCTGCGCATCGCGGGCGTCCGTCTGGCCGACATGCGTGGCTACGCCTACGACCGGCGCGACGTCACCGGCCGCGGCCTGGCCAACGCCTATGCCCAGACCCTCGGGACGATCTTCTCCAGCGGCGGGGAGAAGCCCTACGAGGTGGAGCTGTTCGTGGCCGAGGTGGGGGACTCCCCCGAGGACGACCAGCTCTACCGGCTCACCTACGACGGGCAGGTCGCCGACGAGCACGGGTACGCCGTCATGGGCGGTGCGGCCGACTCGGTGACGGCGCACCTGGAGCAGCACTACGTCGCCGGCGCCAGCCTCGCGGACGCGGTCGCCCTGGCGGTGGGGGCCCTGGGCAGCTCCGCCGAGGGGCAGGACGGCGCCCGCGAGATCCCCACCTCCGACCTGGAGGTCGCGGTGCTGGATCGCACCCGGACCCAGCCACGGAAGTTCCGCCGCATCGTCGGCCCCGCCCTCGACCGCCTGCTCGGTGGCCGTGCGCCGGCCGCCCCCGCGGCCCCGGGGGAGAGCACCTCCCCGGAGTCGCCGGCCCCCTCGTCCGGCACGTCCTCCGGCTCCGACGAGCCCCCGGTGGCGCCCCCCGAGGAGTGACCCCCCGGGTGGTCGAGCCTGTCGAGACCACCGCCCCCGGGTGGTCGAGCCTGTCGAGACCACCTCTCAGTCATGGTGGCGGGGCGTCACCGAACGCTCCACCTGACCCGTCGCACGGGAGCGGGACAGCCCGGGCAGGTCGTCGAGCCGCCCCTCGATGAGCGCCTCGCGCTTGGCGCGCGACCAATTCTGGACCTGCTTCTCCAAGGCGAAGGCATCGGTGACCCTCTCGAACGCGGCACACCACGCGAGCTCCACCGGCAGGCGACATGCGGTGTAGCGAGAGCCCACGCCGAGGTTGTGCTGCTGCAGCCGCACCATGACATCGTTTCGGATGCTGCCGACGTAGTAGGAGCCGTCGGCGCAACGGAGGATGTAGGTGAACGGCATGCCTGGATGGTGGCGGGGAGAGTGCCTTGCTGCCAGCGGGACCAGTCGGGGGTGTGGATGACTCTGGTGGTCTCGACAGGCTCGACCACCCGGTTATCCCGTGATCTCCACCACGGGAGGCATAAGGTCTCTACATGGACCGGCGGATCTTCGGCATCGAGAACGAGTACGGCGTCACGTGCACGTTCGCCGGCCAGCGCCGGCTGAGCCCGGACGAGGTCGCCCGCTACCTGTTCCGCAAGGTGGTGTCGTGGGGGCGCAGCAGCAACGTGTTCCTGCGCAACGGGGCGCGGCTCTACCTCGACGTGGGGAGCCACCCGGAGTACGCCACGCCCGAGTGCGACGACGTGGTCGAGCTGGTCACCCACGACAAGGCGGGGGAGCGGATCCTCGAGGGGTTGCTGCTCGACGCCGAGGACCGCCTGCACGCCGAGGGCGTCCCCGGCGAGATCTACCTGTTCAAGAACAACACCGACTCGGCCGGCAACTCCTACGGCTGCCACGAGAACTACCTGGTCGGCCGCCAGGGCGAGTTCTCCCGCCTGGCCGACGTGCTGATCCCGTTCCTCGTCACCCGGCAGATCGTGGTGGGGGCCGGGAAGGTCACCCAGACGCCGCGCGGGGCGTCGTACTCGGTCTCCCAGCGGGCCGAGCACATCTGGGAGGGCGTCTCCAGCGCCACCACCCGCAGCCGACCGATCATCAACACCCGCGACGAGCCCCACGCCGACGCGGAGAAGTACCGCCGGCTGCACGTCATCGTGGGTGACTCCAACATGAGCGAGACCACCACCCTCCTCAAGGTCGCCAGCACCGACCTGGTGCTCCGGATGATCGAGGAGGGCGTCGTGATGCGCGACCTCACCATCGAGAACCCGATCCGCGCGATCCGCGAGATCTCCCACGACGTGACCGGGCGCCGCAAGGTCCGCCTGGCCAACGGCCGCGAGGCCAGCGCCCTGGACATCCAGCAGGAGTACCTCCAGAAGGCCCGCGACTTCGTCGACAGCCGCGGCATCGGCACGCCGGTGATCGAGCGGGTGCTCGACCTCTGGGAGCGCGGGCTGAAGGCGGTGGAGTCCGGCGACCTCGGCCTGGTCGAGCGGGAGATCGACTGGGTGATCAAGTGGAAGCTGATCGAGCGCTACCGCGCGAAGCACGGCCTGCCCCTGGGGCACCCGCGCATCGCCCAGCTGGACCTCGCCTACCACGACATCCACCGCGGCCGCGGTCTCTACTACATGCTCGAGCGGCGTGGAGCGGTGGCGCGCGTGACCGAGGACGTGAAGGTCTTCGAGGCCAAGTCCGTGCCCCCGCGCGACACCCGGGCGTGGCTGCGCGGGGAGTTCATCCGCACCGCGCAGGAGCGCCGCCGCGACTTCACCGTGGACTGGGTGCACCTCAAGCTCAACGACCAGGCACAACGCACGGTGCTCTGCAAGGATCCCTTCCGCTCCCACGACGAGCGCGTCGAGCGGCTCATCGACGGGATGTAGTCCGGCGGCCCGGGCCGCGCCGGTAGGCTGGCGCCGCCCACGAGTCGACCACGAAGGACCGACCGAACCCCCATGCACCGAGCGTCCACCCGCACCGTCGCCACGCTGGCCGCGGCCTCCCTGTTCTCCCTGGCCGCCTGCGGCGACGACACCGAGGCGGGGGACGGCGGCCTCGCCGGCGTGGCCATCGGCGGCGAGCCCGGGTCGGCCCCCGAGGTGGAGTGGGACGGCCGGATGGAGGTCACCGAGACCGAGTCCGAGGTCCTCGTGGAGGGTGACGGGCCCGAGATCGCCGAGGGGGCCAGCGCCATCGTCAACGTCTGGATCGGCAACGGCCACACCAGCGAGAAGGCCCTGTCCTCCTACGACGAGGGGGCCAGCCCCGAGGTCCTCAACGCCGACGACCAGATCAGCCCCGCCTTCGAGGAGGCCCTGGCCGGCCACACCGTCGGGTCCCGCGTGGCCGTGGCGGCGCCGCCCGAGGACGCGTTCGGCGAGGGTGGCCAGCCGCAGCTGGGCCTGGGCAACGGCGACACCGTGCTGTTCGTCGTCGACATCGTCGACACCGTGCTCGACGGCCCGCAGGGGGAGGAGCAGCCGACACCCGACGGGGCGCCGGAGCTGGTCGAGGCCGACGGTGTCCCGACCGGGTTCGAGACCGCCGGCGTCGCGGCGCCCGACGGGCTGCAGGTCCACACCCTGGTCGAGGGCGACGGTGCCGAGGTCGAGCGGGGGCAGACGGTCGTGGTCGACTACCTCGGTCAGGTGCTGGCCGGGAAGGCCCGCGAGCCCTTCGACCAGACCTACGAGCGGGGCCAGCCGGCGCAGTTCCCCATCGGCACCGGGGCGGTGATCCAGGGCTGGGACCGGGCCCTGGTCGGCTCCACCGTCGGCAGTCGCCTGGTGCTCGTCGTACCGTCCCGCCTCGGGTACGGGCAGCAGGGGAGCGGCGAGCAGATCGAGCCGGGCGACGACCTGGTCTTCGTGGTCGACGTGCGGGGAGCGGTCTGAGGCGATGTCGGCACGCAAGAGTGAGCGCCTGCTGAACCTGCTGATCATGCTGCTGGTCCAGCGCCACTTCGTGTCCAAGGAACGCATCCGGGCGATCCTCTACCCCGACCAGGGTGACGACGCGTTCGAGCGCATGTTCGACCGGGACAAGGAGGAGCTGCGCTCCATCGGCGTGCCGATCGAGGTCGGCACCATCGACGCCTACTTCGACGACGAGCCGGGCTACCGGATCCGCCCGGACGAGCTGGCGCTGCCCGAGATCACGCTGGAGGCCGACGAGGCCGCCGTCGTGGGGCTGGCAGCCAAGACCTGGGAGCACGCCCGGCTGGCCGAGGCCGCCTCGGACGCCGTCACCAAGCTCACCGCCGCCGGTGTCGACGTCGACACCGACGCCCTCGACGTCGTGCAGCCGCGGCTGACCGCCGACGAGCCGTCCTTCGACATCTTCTGGGAGGCCACCCGGGAGCACGCCCCGGTCCGCTTCTCCTACCGGCGCAGCACCGACGCCGCCCCGGCCGAGCGGCACCTCCAGCCCTGGGGCGTGGTCCGCTACTCCGGACGCTGGTACGCCGTCGGGCTGGACACCGACCGGGGCGAGGAGCGGGTCTTCCGACTCTCCCGGGTGGGCAGCGCCGAGCGCGACGGTGCCCCGGGGTCCTTCGAGGTCCCCCCGGACATCGACCTCCGGGCCATCGTGGCCCGGCTCGCCCCCGCCCCGGTGCGGGAGGAGGCCACGGTCCTGGCCCGCTCCGGGGCCGCCGCACCGCTGCGTCGGGTCGCGACCGAGGTGGAGGTCGACGTGCCCGGCCCCGACGCCGCCTCGGGTTGGGACCGCCTCCGGCTGCCCGACTCGGGCCCCGGAACCGCCGACGAGATCCTCGGCTACGGCAGCGACGTCCTGGTCGAGTCGCCGGCCCACCTCCGCGACACGGTCGTCGACCGGCTGCGCGGCCTGGCGGAGGTCACCCGATGATCCCGCCGACGACCCCGCCCTCCCGCAGCGCGCCCGGGGCCCGGGACCAGGTGGAGCGCCTGCTCGCCCTGGTCCCGTGGCTGCACGGCCGCGACGAGGTCCACGTCGAGGAGGCTGCGGAGCGGCTCGGCGTCCCGCCGACGCAGCTGGTGCGCGACCTGAAGGTGCTCCTCATGTGTGGGCTGCCCGGCGGCTACCCCGACGACCTGATCGACGTGGACCTCGACGCCCTCGAGGGACCCGACGCGGAGGGCGTCATCCGGGTCTCCAACGCCGACTACCTCAGCCGACCGCTGCGGCTGACCCCGACCGAGGCCACGGCCCTGATCGTGGCGCTGCGAGCCGTCCGCGGTGGCGCGGGGGAGGAGACGGCCGAGGTGGTCGACCGCACCCTGGCGAAGCTCGAGGTCGCGGCGGCCGGCGCGGTCGCCGAGGTCCCGCAGGTCGAGGTCGCCGAGGAACCCTCGGTCGTGCCGTCGCCCTGGCGCAGCGACCTCGCCGACGCGGTCTCCCGGGGCCGCCAGGTGCGGCTGACCTACTACGTCCCCGCCCGCGACGAGGAGTCCGAGCGCCTCGTGGACCCCTGGGGCCTGGTGGACGCCGAGGGCCACACCTACCTCGACGCCTGGTGCCACCGTGCGGAGGCCCCGCGCCTGTTCCGCCTGGACCGGATCCACGAGGCCGCCGTGCTCGACACCCCGGTCGACCCGAGCGTCCGGTCCCCTCGCGACCCCTCCGAGGACCTCCTCCAGCTGGGCCCCGACGCCGTACCGGTGCGCCTGCGTCTGGAGCCGCCGGCGTTCTGGGTGACCGAGTACTACCCCGTCACCGGGGTGCGGGAGGTCGAGGGACACCTGGAGGCCGACCTCCGCGTGGCCGATCCCCGGTGGGTACGCCGCCTGCTGCTGCGGCTGGCGCCCCACGCCCGCGTCCTGGCGCCCGCCGACGTCGCCGCCGACCTCGCCGCCGAGGTGGACCGGGCGCTGGACCTCTACGGGTGACTCGCGGCGTAGGATGGCAGTGACGCCTTCCACCACGTGAGGACTCCCATGTACCCGTTCATCGGCCTCGGTGCCTCCGAGCTGCTCATCATCCTGGCCGTGCTCGTCCTGCTCTTCGGCGCCTCCAAGCTGCCGGAGCTCGCGCGGGGGAGCGGCCGGGCCCTGCGGATCTTCAAGGCCGAGACCAAGGGCCTGGTGGACGACGACAGCGACGGGGACGACTCCGCCAAGGGCGGCACCTCCGAGCAGCGCCGCATCGAGGCCCGCCAGGTCGACGAGTCCGAGTCGGGAGGCGCCCGCGAGCGGCCCGACGACACCTCCAGCTGACGCGGTGGCGCTGACCGGACTGGTCGAGGTCTTCCGCGGCCGGCCCCACCACCCCGTGGGCCCGGACGGGAAGATGGCGCTCTCCGACCACTTCCGCGAGCTGCGTGCCCGCCTGCTGCGGGTCACGGTCGTGCTGGTCGCGGTGTTCGTGGTGGGCCTGTTCTTCTTCGACCCGCTCCTCGAGGCCGTGTACCGGCCCTACCTGCGGGCCCAGGAGGTGCTCGGGGACGACGTCGAGACCCGCGCCTACGTCACCGGGGCCGCCGGCCCCCTGATGCTGCACATGAAGCTGGCGGGCATGGCCGCGATCGTGGCGACCAGCCCCTACTGGCTCTACCAGGTCTGGGCCTTCATCCTCCCGGGCCTGCACGCCCGCGAGCGCACCTGGTCCCGGGTCTTCGCCGCCATCGCCGGCCCACTGTTCGTCATCGGCGTCGCCACCGGTTACTACGTCCTGCCGCGCGGACTGGAGGTGCTGATCGGCTTCACCCCCGACATCCTCGAGAACCTCGTGGAGTTCGGGGAGTACTTCAGCTTCTTCACCCGGATGCTGCTGGTCTTCGGCATCGCCTTCGAGATCCCGCTGTTCGTGGTGATGCTCAACCTCGCCGGCGTGGCCTCGGGGCGCGCCATCGGCCGGTACCGCTCGTGGATCATCATGGGCACCTTCGTCTTCGCCGCGGTGGCGACGCCGTCGACCGACCCGTTCTCGATGCTGATGCTGGCCTTCCCGATGCTGGGCCTGTTCCTCGCCGCCGAGCTGATCGCGCGGTTGCTGGACCGGGCCCGGGGACGCCGTGACGCCGAGCAGTGGAGCGACGACGAGGTGTCCCCGCTGTGAGCGCGCACGGATCCCCGACGACCACGGAGGTCGACCCGTTCGACCTGCCCGAGTGGCTGGGCACCACCCGGGTCACCTGGCGCGCCGTCGACAGCCTGCACGCCGCCGGGCACGTGCGCGGAGAGCTGGTCAGCGGGCCCGCGGACGACTCCGCAATCGACTCCGCAAACGGTGGGGCAATCGGTGGGGCGATCGGCGGGGCCATCGGCGGGGCGGACGACCACCTGGCCTGCGACCTCCTCGCCGTCGACGTCGCGCACCCGCGGCCCGTCGCCGACGACGCCCTGCGTCGCGCCACCCACCTGGCCTGGGCCCACGGCCAGGTGCACCTGGTCGCGCGGGGAGAGCGGCTCACGCTCGCGACCCCGGGCACCGGCTTCACCGCCGACCGCGTCCTGGAGGTGGTCGCGCGGCTCGCGCTGGCGGTCGGTGCCCGCCCCACGTCGTACGCCGTGTGGTTGCGGGTGGGGGCGCCGGGGGGCGACCCCTCACACCTGGGTGGTTAGTCTCGTGGCGTGGCCGCCCGTGAGATCTGCCTGCTGACCAACCCCACGGCGGGCCGGGGTCGGGGGGCCGCGCACCGGCTGGCCGTCCTCCCACGCCTGGAGCAGGCCGGCTTCGCCGTGCGTGACGTGGTCGCCCAGGATGCCGGGCACGCCCGCGCTGCCGCCGCCGACGCCGTCGGGGACGGTGTCGAAGCCGTCGTCGTGGTCGGCGGCGACGGACTGGTGCACGCGGTGCTCCCCGCACTGGCGCAGAGCCGGGCCGCGCTCGGCATCGTCCCCGCGGGCAGCGGCAACGACGTGGCCCGCTACCTCGACCTGCCCCGGCGCGACCCCGTCGCGGCGGCCGACCGCATCGTGGCCTCCCGGCGGCGGCGCATCGACCTGGCCCACAGCAGCGCGGGCTGGTTCGTCACCGTGCTGGCGGCCGGCTTCGACGCCATCGTCAACGAACGGGCCAACGCGATGCGCTGGCCGCGCGGACAGATGCGCTACAACCTCGCGACCCTGGCCGAGCTGCGGACCTTCGCCCCGATCGACTACACGCTGGTGCTGGACGGCCGGGAGACCAGGGTCGACGCCGTGCTCGTCGCGGTCGGCAACGGCCCGTCGTTCGGTGGTGGGCTGCGGATCACCGAGGGCGCCAGCCTGGCCGACGGCCTGCTCGACGTGGTCGTCATCCGGCCGATGGGGCGGGCCCGGATGGTGCGCACCTACCCCCGGCTCTTCCGCGGCACCCACACCACCCACCCGCAGTACGAGCACCACCGGGTCGCGCGGGTGACGGTGGCAGCACCGGGCATCGTCAGCTACGCCGACGGTGAGCGGTACGGCGCACTCCCACTCACGATCGAGGCCGTGCCCGGGGCCCTGGAGGTGATCGCATGACCGAGTCGTCCTCGGCGGCCGAGCGCTACGCCGCGTTCCGCCGCAACCAGCAGCACCCGATCCTGGCCGACTTCTCCGGCCAGTACGACTTCGGGCTCGACGACTTCCAGGTCCGGGCCTGTCGGGAGCTGGAGGAGGGCCGGGGCGTGCTGGTGGCCGCACCGACGGGCTCCGGCAAGACCATCGTCGGGGAGTTCGCGGTGCACCTCGCGCTCACCGAGGGGCGCAAGTGCTTCTACACCACACCGATCAAGGCCCTGTCGAACCAGAAGTACCACGACCTGGTCGACCGGCACGGTGCGGAGCAGGTGGGCCTGCTGACCGGGGACAACGCGGTCAACAGCGAGGCGCCGATCGTCGTGATGACCACCGAGGTGCTGCGCAACATGCTCTACGCGGGGTCGCGCACCCTGCTCGGCCTCGGGTACGTCGTGATGGACGAGGTCCACTACCTCGCCGACCGCTCCCGCGGGGCGGTCTGGGAGGAGGTGATCATCCACCTCCCCGAGTCGGTGGCCCTGGTCTCGCTGTCCGCGACCGTCTCCAACGCCGAGGAGTTCGGGGAGTGGCTGGAGACGGTGCGCGGCGACACCTCCACGATCGTGGAGGAGAAGCGGCCGGTCCCGCTCTACCAGCACGTGATGGTCGGCCGTCGGTTGCTGGACCTGTTCGCCGACTCCGAGGTCGACGCCGCCGCGGGCTTCGTGACCGAGGGGGCCGAGGTCAACCCCGAGCTGGTCCGGATCGCCCGTGACGACTGGGCCAGCACCCGGATGCGCGACCGGCGCAGCCCCAAGGACCGCCGGGGCCAGGGAGCCAGGAGCGGCCGCGGCGGCCGGGGCGGGCAGGCCCGGAACGTCGGCAACGGCCGCCGGGTGTGGATCCCCAGCCGGCCCGACGTCGTCGACCGGCTCGAGCGCCAGGGCCTGCTGCCGGCCCTGGTCTTCATCTTCAGCCGGGTGGGCTGCGACGCCGCCGTCACCCAGTGCGCGGACGCCCGCCTGCGCCTGACCACACCCGAGGAGCGCGACGAGATCTTCACCTACGTCGAGGGGCACTGCCGGCACCTCCCCGAGGAGGACCTGCACGTGCTCGGCTACCAAGATTTCCTCGACGGCCTCACCCGCGGCTTCGCGGCCCACCACGCCGGCATGCTCCCCACGTTCAAGGAGTGCGTCGAGGAGCTCTACCTGCGCGGGTTGATCAAGGTCGTCTTCGCCACCGAGACGCTGGCCCTGGGCATCAACATGCCGGCCCGGACGGTGGTGATCGAGAAGCTCTCCAAGTGGAACGGCGAGACCCACGCCGACATCACGCCCGGCGAGTACACCCAGCTCACCGGCCGGGCCGGGCGCCGGGGGCTCGACGTGGAGGGCCACGGAGTGGTGCTGTGGCAGCCCGGCATGAACCCGCGGGACCTCGCCGGGCTGGCCTCGACCCGGACCTACCCGCTCCGGTCGTCCTTCCGGCCGTCGTACAACATGGCGGTCAACCTGGTCCACGCCTACGGCCGGGAGCGCTCCCGGGAGCTGTTGGAGTCCTCGTTCGCGCAGTTCCAGGCCGACAAGGCCGTGGTGGGCCTGGCCCGCCGGCTGCGCAAGGCCGAGGACGCCCTGACCGGCTACGCGGAGGCGGCGCAGTGCGACCGGGGTGACTTCATGGACTACGCCGGGCTGCGCCAGCAGCTGTCGGAGACGGAGAAGTCCGCGGCGCGCGCCCGCAAGGCCGACCGGCGCGAGGAGGCGATGGCCTCGCTGGGCCGGCTCCGGCCCGGGGACGTGATCGTCGTGCCCGCCGGCAAGTTCTCCGGGTACGCCGTCGTGGTGGACCCGGGCGCGAACGGCGACGAGCCTCGTCCCTACGTCGTGACGGCCGGGCGGCAGGCGCGCCGGCTGGCGCCGATGGACTTCCCGACCCCGGTCGAGCCGGTGACCCGGATGCGGGTCCCGCGCAACTTCAACGGACGCAACCCCCAGCAGCGGCGCGACCTCGCCTCCGCACTGCGGACTCGCACCCACGGCCTGGCGCCGCCGCCGCGCGGACGCCGGGCCGGCGGCGACGTGACCGCCCCGACCGGCGTGGAGGCGGAGATCGCCGACCTCCGGGCCCGCATGAAGGCGCACCCGTGCCACGGGTGCCCGGACCGGGAGGACCACGCCCGCTGGGCCGAACGGTGGCACAAGCTGGAGCGCGACACCCGGACCCTCCGGCGCCGGATCGACTCGCGCACCAACACCATCGCCCGGCAGTTCGACCGGGTCTGCGAGGTGCTCACCGCGCTGGACTACCTCGACGGCGACACCGTCACCGAGCGCGGGCAGCGCCTGATGCGGATCTACTCCGAGCTGGACCTGGTCGCCGCCGAGTCGCTGCGCGCCGGGCTGTGGGACGAGCTGGCGCCGGCCGAGCTGGCCTCGGTCCTGTCGATCCTGGTCTACGAGGCCCGGCGGGCCGACGACTCCGGCGCGCCCCGGGTGCCCGGGGGAGCGGTGCGGTCCGTGATCGGCGAGATGGTCACGCTGTGGGGCCAGCTGGACAACCTCGAGTCCGACCACCGGCTGGACTTCCTGCGCGAGCCCGACCTCGGGTTCGCCTGGGCGGCGTACCGGTGGGCGCAGGGCTACGACCTCGACGACGTGCTGGGGGACACCGAGCTCGCGGCCGGGGACTTCGTGCGCTGGATGAAGCAGCTGCTGGACCTCACCGACCAGGTCGCCGACGCCGCCGGAGGCACGCCGCTGCGTCGCACGGCGCGCGAGGCCAGCGACCTGTTGCGCCGGGGGGTCGTCGCCTACACCGGGCTGGAGGAGGACCGCTAG
>CAZRKV010000055.1:0-13313 GCA_964600305.1 uncultured Nocardioides sp.
CCGGCAGTACAAGTGGTTCGTCGTCGACGAGTTCCAGGACGTCTCCCCGATCCAGGCGGCCCTGCTCGACCTGTGGCTCGGGGGCCGGCACGAGATCTGTGTGGTCGGCGACCCCGCGCAGACGATCTACTCCTTCGCCGGGGCCGACGCCTCGTTCCTGCGCGACTTCCCCCGTGTCCACCCCGACACCACGTGCGTGGAGCTGGTCCGCAACTACCGCTCGACCCCCCAGGTGGTCGCGGTGGCCGGCGAGCTGCTCCGGGGCACGCCCAGCGCGAGCGTGGAGCTGCGTTCGCAGCAGGAGCCCGGCCCGGCGGTGACGTGGAACCCCGCGGCCGACGAGGTGGCCGAGGCCGATGCGGTGGCCGAGCGGATCGGCGAGCTCCGTCGTGCCGGCACGCCACTCAGCGAGGTGGCGGTGCTCTTCCGGATCAACGCCCAGTCCGAGGCCTACGAGGAGGCGCTGTCCTCGCGCGGGATCCCGTACGTCGTGCGCGGCGCCGCCCGGTTCTTCGACCGGCCCGAGGTGCGCCAGGCGGTCACGCTGCTGCGCGGCAACGCCCGGGGCGGCCAGGGCGGGGACGACCCGATGGAGACGGTGCGGGACACGCTGGCCGGCATGGGCTGGAACGAGCGCGCCCCCGAGGGCCGCGGGCAGGCCCGGGACCGCTGGGAGTCGCTGCAGGCGCTCGTCGACCAGGCAGCCCACCACCTGGCCGGGGGCGAACGGACGCTGGGCGACCTGGTCGACGAGCTCGACCGTCGCGCGGCCGAGCAGCACGCGCCGGTCGCCGACGGCGTCACCCTCGCCACCCTCCACGCGGCCAAGGGCCTGGAGTGGGACGCGGTGTTCGTGTGCGGGGTCCAGGAGGGCACGGTGCCGATCGTCCACGCCGAGGGGCCGGCGGCGATCGAGGAGGAGCGACGCCTGCTCTACGTCGGGATCACCCGGGCCCGGCGTGAGCTCGCGGTCTCCTGGTCCGCGGCCCGCAACCCGGGTGGGCGGCCGGTCCGCAAGCCCTCGCGCTTCCTCGACGGGTTGCGGCCCGCCGAGGCGGGGGAGACCCGTGGGGGCGAGCGCCGACCCCGTCGCAGTCGGCGCGTGGTGAACTGCCGGGAGTGCGGTCGCCCCCTGACCAACGCCCGGGAGCGCAAGACCGGCCGCTGCGCCGACTGTCCCGCCTCCTACGACGAGGAGCTCTACGAGCGCCTGCGGGAGTGGCGCCGCGCCCGCGCCGCGGACGACGGCGTGCCGGCGTACGTCGTCTTCACCGACGCGACGCTGCAGCTGGTGGCCGAGCACCGTCCCACGACGCCGGACGGCCTGCTGCGGATCAGCGGCATCGGCCGGGCCAAGGCCGAGAAGTACGCCGACGAGGTGCTCGCCGTGGTGGGGGCCGAGGCCGGGGCCTGAGGTTCCTCCGCCCGGGCGTGGAAAGCCGTGGAAAAAACCGTTGCACCCCGTGCACGAGTAGCACTACGTTGCTAGACGTCCCGTTCCGCGCACCAGGGCCCTGGCACGGCCCGCGCCCGAGTTGATGAAGGAGGTGGCAGTGATGATCACGACCAAGACCCGGATCGAGTCCACGCTCGCGTGGGGCTTCGACGTGCCCGCCTCCTGCCGCCTGCGCGGGGTCGGCGTGCGCGCTGCCGCCGGGGGCGACGTCCCGGGGACCAGTGGCTGGAGTCCACCGACCTGTTGAGAACCGACAGCTCGGCTACCTCCAGGCCGCGGACCCCCACCCGGGATCCGCGGCCTTTTTGTTTCTCCACCCAGTGAACAGTGAAAGGAGCTGACCGACATGTGTGTCGGCGTACTCGACGAGCGCGACCGGGCTGCGGCGTACAGCCTGGCCGAGCTGCACCGGGTCCTGGCCTCGGTCGACGAGCAGTTGCCGTGCCACGCCCACGACGCCGAGCTGTGGTTCGCGGACGCCCCGGCCGACGTGGAGTGGGCCAAGGCGCTCTGCGGTGGGTGCCCGATCCGGGACACCTGCCTGGAGGGGGCGCTGGTGCGACGCGAACCGTGCGGGGTGTGGGGCGGAGAGCTCCTCGACCGCGGCGTGGTGATCCCGCGCAAGCGGCCGCGGGGCCGGCCACGCAAGGACGAGACGGCCGCCTGAGGGCGACCCGGAGGCGGAGAGGAGGAAGGCGATGAGGACGAGGACCCGCGCGCGGGCCCGGTCGGCGAACCGGCTGGAGACGGCGCGCGCGGCCCGGATGGGACGCGAGGCGGAGCGTCGCATCCAGCAGGCCCGACTGTCGATCGCACGCTCGCTGCAGTAGCGGCGACCGGCGTAACCTGCCGGGATGGTGACGTGCGACCAGTGCGGGCGGACCGCGGACGAGGCGGCCGCCGCCACCTGGACCCTGTCGGTCGAGGACGGGCGGCGCCGCCGATTCTGCGAGGACTGCTCACGGCGGCACCTGCGCGCCATCGAGGGCAAGCTCGACAGCGAGTACTGGTGAGGCACTCGGCCGACCGACCTCCCTGGACATCACAGCTAGCCGACCGCGAGCCCCTCGCCCCACGTGCAACCACACCGGGGGTGGCGCAGCCACCGCACCGGGGCGGGGTCCGGGCCGCTCAGGGTGAGGGTGCGGGACCACAGGCGGGGCCGGTCCCCGTCGACGAAGCGGACCACGTCGTCGGCCGCCGCCGCGACGGCGAGCAGCCAGGTGGTGGGGGCGACCGGGTGGTCCACGCCGTCGGCGCGCACTCCACCCGAGCGGGCGGCGTACTGGGCGAGCACCAGGGGACGGCGCGGGTCGCGGTCGGCCTCGTGGGCGTCGAGGCAGCGCAGGCAGGCCGTGCGGCCGGGGTCGACGAACGGTCCCACCCGCACCACACCGTCCACCGCGGTCACCAGCACGTGGGGGACCGAGTCCTGCACGAGCCGGTCGACCCGGTTGCGCGACGGCTCGCCGTGGCTGGCGAGCACGACGACGTCGGCGCGGCCGGGGACCTCGTCGAGCGGGGTGACCGCCACGCCGGCCGCGCGCAGCAGCGGCTCGGTCCCGGACAGCAGGTCGGCGGGGCCGGAGAGCCCCACGGTGGTGCCGCGGCGTCGCTGCCGCACCTCGGGTGCCGCCTGCCCGTGCTCGGCGACGACGGCGGCCCCGGCGGCCCCGGTCGGCGCGTGGGTCGGGTTCGTGGCGGCCACCACCTCCGCCGGGACCACGACGGACCTCGCGACGAGCTCGCGCAGCAGGCCGTCGGCCGCCCCACCGGACGGCAGGGGAGAGCCCTCGGAGAGCGCCTCCAGGACCGCGTCGGTCACCGGGTCACGGGGGAGCACCACTGCGTGCACCAGGCCCACCTGCACGGTCCGCCGATCCCGGTTGACCACGTGCAGCCCCGGCCGCAGCATCCACCTCCGCCCGTCCATGCCCCCGCACCCTAGGCCGGAGCCGGGTCCGTCGGGGGCCGTCGTCCACAGGGCTCGGGTTCAGGCCCGTCCGAGGATCCGGTTGAGGTTGGTGCCGCAGACCGGGCAGGTGGCCTTGGCCATCCGGGTGCCCTGGTCGTTGACCGTGACCGGGCCCTCCGCCTCGCGCTTGGCCTTGCACTTGACGCAGTAGAACTCGCCGCTCCAGGTCTCCGTCATCTCGGCCTCCTCGCCGGGGGTGCCGCCGCGGTGCGCAGCGGTCCGTGTCGCGACGATACGCCCACCCGGGCGACCGGGTGGGCCGAACGAGAAGAAGCCCCCGGCCGGGACGCAGCGGCGCTTGCCTTCCCCTTGCGAACGCCACCGGCCCCGGACGAGGGCCTCATCTGTCCACCAACCTACGGTCCCGGCGCAGGGAGGTCAACGCCGGGCCTTCCACCGCTGTGGACAACGTTGTGGAGAACCTGTGCACCACGCCGCGATGGCGGTGGACGAACCGCGGGCGACACGGGACGGCGGTGTGGAGGACACGCCCGAGGCCGGCGCGTAACCTCGACCTGACCAGCACGGACGGTTCTCCACCTCTTGTGGGTGGCCTCCGTGGACGGGGGAGTGCGACCAGGAGGAGCAGGAGCAGCGATGGCCGAGGAGGGGTACGCCGCCGGCCCGGTCGCCGCCCTGCGCCGGATCGCGTTCCTGCTGGAGCGGCAGCGCGCCGAGACCTACAAGGTCAAGGCGTTCCGGGCCGCCGCTGCGGCCCTCCTCCCGCTGGGCGAGGACGAGGTCGCCCGTCGGGCGGAGGAGGGCACGCTGCGTGAGCTGCCCGGCGTGGGGGCCAGCACGGCCGCGGTGGTCGAGGCCGCCGTGCGCGGGGAGGTGCCCGAGCGCCTGGCCCGGCTGGAGGCCGAGCGGACGGGCCCGCTGGTGCCCGGCGGGGAGCAGGTGCGCGCCGCGCTGCGCGGTGACCTGCACAGCCACTCCGACTGGTCCGACGGTGGGTCCCCCATCGAGGAGATGGCCTTCACCGCGATCGAGCTGGGGCACGAGTACCTCGTGCTCACCGACCACTCGCCCCGGCTGACGGTCGCGAACGGGCTCAGCCCGGCCCGGCTGGCCCGGCAGCTGGAGGTCGTCGAGGCGGTGAACGACCACCTGGACGGCGGCTTCACGCTGTTGAAGGGGATCGAGGTCGACATCCTGGACGACGGGTCCCTGGACCAGTCCGAGGAGATGCTGCGGCGGCTGGACCTGCGGGTGGCCAGCGTCCACTCGAAGCTGCGGATGGACGCGGACGCGATGACTCGCCGGATGGTGGCGGCGGTCAGGAACCCGTTCACCAACGTCCTCGGACACTGCACGGGCCGGCTGGTCACCGGTGGCCGCGGCACCCGGCCGGAGTCGACGTTCGACGCCCGGGCGGTCTTCGAGGCCTGCGCGGAGAACGACGTGGCGGTGGAGGTCAACTCCCGACCCGAGCGGCGGGACCCACCGACCCGGTTGCTGGAGCTCGCCCGCGACACCGGGTGCCTGTTCTCGATCGACAGCGACGCGCACGCCCCCGGACAGCTGGACTTCCTCGACCACGGCTGCGCCCGGGTGCAGCAGGCCGGCATCGAGCTCGACCGGGTGGTCAACACCTGGCCCCGCGAAAGGCTGCTCGCATGGACCGCCGGTGAGCCCTCCTCCGGGTTACGTTGAGGTCATGGCAGCCGCGCCCGAGGTGGAGGTACGCCGGTCCCCCCGGCGCCGCCGCACCGTGTCGGCGTACCGGGACGGGGACCGGATCGTGGTGCTCGTGCCCGCTTCGCTGACCCGTCGCGAGGAGTCGGAGTGGGTGCGCAAGATGGTCGAGCGCATCGAGCGCTCCGAGCAGCGCCGACGACCCAGCGACGACCAGCTGCTGGCTCGGGCGCGCGAGCTCAACGACCTCTACCTCGGTGGGCTGGCCGAGCCGGAGTCGGTGCGGTGGGTGGACAACCAGCGGGCGCGATGGGGCTCCTGCACCCCGGGTGACCGGTCGATCCGGGTCTCCTCCCGGATGCAGGGGATGCCGACCTGGGTGATCGACTACGTCCTCGTCCACGAGCTGGCGCACCTGCTCGAGCCGGGGCACGACGAGAAGTTCTGGGGCTGGGTCGACCGCTACCCGCGGGCCGAGCGCGCCAAGGGTTTCCTCGTGGGTTGGTCCCACGCGGCCGAGGTGGACCCGCCCTCCAGCGAGGCGGGCAACGTCGACTGACGGCGCGTGCGGCCAGGGGTGGCTGCCCCGGTACCCGGATCGACGACGCCCTCAGCGGAGTCGCGCCAGGTCGACCAGCGCGGCCAGGTCGGGATCCGGGTCGGGCAGCGCGTCGACGGGCCACCAGCGCACGTCCAGCGACTCCTCGCTGACCCGGTGCCGGGCCCCGTCCCCGGGCTCGGGGTGGGCCACGAACTGCACGTCGAGGTGGTGCACCCCGCCCCGGGGGTCGCAGAACGGCACGGCGTGCTCGCTCAACCGCACCGGTCGCGGGTCGATCGCCAGGTCTGGGAGGCCGGACTCCTCCAGCCCCTCGCGGAGGGCCGCCCCGGCGAGGGTGCTGTCACCGGGCTCGCAGTGCCCGCCGAGCTGGAACCAGCGTCGGGCCTTGCGGTGCAGCGTCAGCAGCACCCGGTCCCGCTCCGGCGCCATCACCAGCACGCTGGCGGTCAGGTGGTCGGGGTAGCAGTGGCGCCACATCGCCTCGGGCTCGGCGCGCAGGTGGGCGACGTACCGTTCGGCCAGGTGCGCCTGCGCCGCGTCGGGGGGCGTCCACCCGGTCAGGACCTCGAGCGCGTCCGCGCGCAGGTCGGGCACGCTCAGCGGTCGGTGGAACCGGGGTCGTCACCGTCGAGGAGGTCGCGCAGCGCGGCGTCGAAGTCCTCCTCCGACATCTCCTCCGGGGCGGCGGCGTCCTCGCGGAACCCGAGCGGGTCGTCGAGGTCCTCGGCGGTGGGCAGCAGGTGCGGGTGCATCCACACCCCGTCGCGCGCCTCCGCACCCTGGCGGTCGCGCAGCGACCCCCACAGCGTGGAGGCGTCCCGCAGCCGCCGCGGCCGCAGCTCCAGCCCGACCAGCGAGGCGAAGGTCTCCTCCGCCGGACCGCCGGCGGCCCGGCGGCGGCGTACCGCCTCCTGCAGGCGCTTGGCGGCCGGCATCCGGTCCTCGGTGGCCTGGCCGACGACCTCGTCGACCCACCCCTCGACGAGGGCGAGCGTCACCTCGAGTCGCTGCAGCGCGGCCTCCTGGGCGGGTGAGCGCTTGAGGTCGAACATGCCGCCCTCGAACGCCTCCTGCATCGACTGGGGGTCGGAGAGGTCGAGGCTGCGCATCTGCTCCTCGATGCCGGCGGTGTCGATCTCGATCCCGCGGGCGTAGTCGGTCACGGCGCCGAGCAGGTGGTCGCGCAGCCACGGCACGTGGTTGAACAGCCGCTGGTGCGCGGCCTCGCGCAGGGCGAAGTAGAGGCGTACGTCGTCGACGGGTTCGCCCAGCCCCTCGGCGAAGGCGGCGACGTTCGTCGGGACCAGCGCCGCCTGCCCCGTGGGTCCCAGCGGCAGGCCGACGTCGGAGGCGGTGAGCACCTCGGTGGCCAGCGCCCCCAGGCCCGAGCCGACCTGGGTGGCGACCATCATCCCGGTGGCCTTGCCCAGCATCCCGATCAGTGGCCCGGCCATGGTGCGGGCCTCCTCGGGCAGGGCGTCCCCGAGGGCGTTGATCGCCTGCTCGCTCATCGGCTCGACCAGGCCCTTCCAGACCTCGGTCGTGTTCTCGATCCACTCCGCCCGGCTCCAGGCGGCGGTGGAGACGACCCCGGAGGGGAACTCGGTGGCGGTGTCGAGCCAGTGGTCGGCCAGCTGCAGCGCGTCGGCGACGGCGTCGCGCTCGCGGGCACCGGGCGCCGGGTCGGCCTCGCGGGCCACCGAGCGCCGCGCGGTGTCGACGACGAACGTCCAGTTGATCGGCCCCTCGTGCGGCTGCATGAGGGACTGGAACTGTCCGAGCAGGGCGTTGAGGTCGAGCCCGCCGAGGTTCAGGCCACTGAAGTCCATGCCGCCGGCACCGCCCGAGCCGCTGAACAGCTGCTCGAACGGGGTGCCACGGAAGGGGTTCTGCGGCTCGTCCCCCCGGTCCTCGGGAGACTCGTCGCGGTCGTTGTCCATGCCCCCGAATCTACTCTCCGGGCCAACGGGTGGCCACGGGCGGTAGCCTGCGGTTCATGAGCCGTCCCGTGGTCCGGCTGGCCGCCGTACAGGCCGATCCGCTCGACGCGGACGCGGTCCTGCGGCTCCTCGACGACGACGCCTCCGGTGGGGTGGTCCTCTTCGTGGGGCGGGTGCGTGACCACGACGACGGCCAGGAGGTCACCGCGCTGGCCTACACCGCCCACCCGACCGCCGAGGACCGCCTGCGCGAGGTCTGCCACGCCGTCGCCCGCGAGCACGACGTCCACGCGCTCGCCGCGGTCCACCGCACCGGGCCGCTGCGGATCGGGGACGCCGCGGTGGTCGTGGCGACCGCGTCGGCGCACCGGGAGGAGGCCTTCGCCGCCTCCCGCGCCCTCATCGACACCCTCAAGGCGCAGGTGCCGATCTGGAAGGAGCAGCACTTCGCCGGCGGGCACACCACCTGGGTGGGCACGCCCTGACGGTGGCGTCCCCACCCGTGCCCGTGCGCCTCCCACGTCCCGGGCCGGGACGCTCCTAGGCTGGCGGCCATGGAGATCCTGCTGTGGCTCGTGCCCTCGGCGCTGGTCACGATCGCCGCCATGGCCTGGGTGTCCTGGGTCGGGCGGCGGGGTCGCGGCGAGGTCGACCGCGACGTCGCGGTCGCACGCCTCGGCAAGGCACTCCGCAAGGACCACCGGGGGCTGACCGCAGCCCGCCCGGTGCCGCCCCGCGATCGCAGCACGGGGGTCGCCGTACGACCCTCCCGCAGGCCCCCGGCTCGGCCCGACGAACGGAGCGATACCCGCCGCGGCGCCTAGTTGGCCGGATTTGAGAGGGTTGGTACATGAGTCGCCGGACCCTCGCGGGCATCCTTGCGGTGCCGTTGCTGATCGCGTTGTGGGTCACGGCACTGGTGGTCCCGCTGCCCTACGTCACCTACGCGCCCGGCCTCACCGTCGACGTGCTCGGTGAGACCTCCGACGGTGAGATCATCCAGGTCTCGGGGCACGAGTCCCACCACGACGGCGGCGAGCTGCGGATGACGACGGTCTACGTCACCCAGCCCGACGGCACGATCAACCTGTTCGAGGCGATGAGCGCCTGGTTCGACTCCGACCGGGCGCTCTACCCGCGGGAGGCGGTCTACGGGCCGGACGTGACGCGGGAGGAGAACGAGCTGCGCTCGGCGGTGCAGATGGTCTCCTCCCAGGACGTCGCCGTGGCGGTGGCCATGCAGGAGCTCGGGTACGACGTGGAGGAGGCCGTCGAGGTCCTCAACGTGAGCGACGAGATGCCCGCCGACGGCAAGATCGAGGTCGGCGACCAGCTGCTGCGCATCGACGGCACCGCGGTGGAGGACACCGACGACGTCATCGACCTGGTCGGCCAGGCCCCTGCCGGGGAGCCGCTGGAGTTCGTCGTACGACGCGGCGACGAGCGGAGGACCGTCGAGGTCGCGCCGAAGGACGTGGGGGAGGAGACCCCCAAGATCGGGGTGGTGCCGGGGGTCGGCTACACCTTCCCCTTCGAGGTCGAGGTGAACATCGATGACAACATCGGTGGACCCAGCGCGGGCCTGATGTTCTCCCTGGCCGTCTACGACATCCTCACCGAGGGGTCGCTGACCGGTGACGGCACGGTCGCCGGCACCGGCACCCTGGGCCCGGAGGGCAGGGTCGGTCCCATCGGCGGCATCCAGCAGAAGGTGATCGCCGCCGAGGACGACGGGGCCGAGCTGTTCCTGGTGCCGGCCGACAACTGCGCCGAGGCGGTCGGTGCGCCGACCGACGACATCCGGCTGGCGCGGGTCGAGACCATGCCCCGGGCGCTCGAGTCCGTGCAGGCGTGGGCCGAGGACCCGGACGCGGACCTGCCCGAGTGCGAGGAGGAGGACGGGTGAACGAGGAGTCCACGGGCCCCGAGCGCGACGAGGACGTCGACCCGGCCCTGGTGGCGGCGGTGGTCGAGATCGAGGGCCACGTCGCCGCCGACGGGTGGGACCAGGCGTCACGCCTGTTCGCCCTCGCCGACACCGCCGAGCTGGTCACGCGCGAGCCCGACCTCGCCGCCAGCGCCGGCATCGACGACGACGGGGTCGCCGGCTCGCTGACCCCGATCGAGCAGGAGCAGCCGGGGACCGGCCAGCAGCTCGAGGAGCTCCTGGCCCAGATCACCTGGCCCGAGCAGGTGGTCGGGTGCGTCGCGGTGGTCGAGCGGCTGGTGCTGCCGCCCGAGGTGGACGAGGAGATCCCGGAGGACCCCGAGGCCGCCGACGCGTTCGCCCGCGAGCACCCCATGCGGCAGGAGGTGCGCCTCGTGGCGGGTGCGACGCGCACCGGGGCGGCGTACTGTGCCCTGCGCCTGCGTTCCCACGACGACGACCAATCGGTCCTGACCGGGACCGACCTGGTGCCGCAGCTGGTGGACCTGCTGCGCGCCACCCTCGAGGAGGAGACCAGCAGTGAGTGACTTCTTCGCCGACGACCCCCGGCGCCCCGGCGGCCCCGGTGGGGCGGGCGGACCGGGACGACCCGGACGGCCCGGCGGACCCGGCGGTGGTGGACCCCGCGGGCCCCGACCCGGCGGCGCGGCCACCCGTCAACCCCGTTCCCGGGCACTGCTGATCACCGGTGCCGTGCTGGTCGCGCTGTTCCTGCTGTTCAGCGGGCTCTCGACGTTCTGGACCGAGCGGCTGTGGTACCGGTCGATCGACTTCGGTGGCGTCTTCACCACGATGATCCTCACCCGCGTGGTGCTCTTCATCGTCTTCGGCCTGCTGATGGCCCTCGTGGTCGGCGCGAACATCTACCTCGCCCACCGCTTCCGGCCCGTGTTCCGGCCCGCCTCGCTGGAGCAGACCAGCCTCGACCGCTACCGCGAGGCGATCACCCCGATGCGCAAGCTGCTGCTGGTGGGGGTCTCCCTGCTGCTGGGGGCCTTCGCGGGGGCGTCGGCCTCCGGCGCGTGGCGGGACTACCTGATGTGGCGCAACGGAGGATCGTTCGGGGAGGACGACCCCTACTTCGGTCGCGACATCGGGTGGTTCGTGTTCGACCTGCCGTGGTGGCACTACGTCGTCGACTTCGGGATGGCGCTGGCCGTGGTGGCTTTGGTGGCCTCCGTGCTCGTGCACTACCTCTACGGCGGGATCCGGCTGCAGGGGGCGATCGACAAGTTCTCCGGCGCCGCCGCGGTGCAGGTGTCGGTGCTGCTGGGTGTCTTCGTCCTGCTCAAGGCGGTCGACTACTGGCTGGACCGGTTCGACCTGCTCACCGACGCCAGCGGGCTGCAGACCGGGATGACCTACACCGCGGACAACGCGGTGCTGCCGGCGAAGAACATCCTGATCGGCATCGCCGCGATCTGCGCGGTGCTGTTCTTCGTCAACGTCTGGCGGCGCACCTGGATGCTGCCGACCGTCGGGACCGCCCTCCTGGTGATCTCGGCGATCCTGCTGGGCATGGTCTGGCCCGGCCTGGTCCAGCAGCTGCAGGTCAACCCGACCGAGGCGGACAAGGAGGAGCCCTACATCCAGGAGAACATCGACGCCACGCGGACGGCGTACGGTGTCGAGGACTCGGAGGTGGAGGCCTACTCCGCGGAGCCGGAGTTGGAGGACCAGCAGCTGGCCAACGACACCATCAACTCCCCGGGCATCCGGTTGCTCGACCCGCAGGTGGTGCAGCAGACCTTCGAGCAGCGCCAGCAGGTGCGTGGTTACTACTCGGTGGCGCCCGACGGCGTGCTGGACGTGGACAACTACGAGATCAACGGCGAGGAGCGCGACGTGGTGCTCGGCGTCCGTGAGCTCAACCAGGCCGGGATCTCCGAGGGCTCGCAGAACTGGGCGAACCTGCACACCGTCTACACCCACGGGTACGGCGTGATCGCGGCGTACGGCAACCAGCGGCCGGCCGACAACGACGCGGTGCTGACCGGCCAGGAGCCGGCGTGGGCCGAGATCGACATCCCGCCGCGGGGGCAGCTGACCGAGCTGACCGAGGACGGGTACGAGGGTCGGATCTACTTCGGCGAGAACAGCCCGACCTACTCCATCGTCGGCAAGCCCAGCGAGGGCGCCGACGACATCGAGCTGGACCTGCCCGGAAGCGGCGGCGAGGAGCAGGCGGAGCAGACCAACACCTACGACGGTGAGGACGGGGTCGGGGTCGGCAACCTGTTCCACAAGCTGCTGTACGCCGTGAAGTTCGGCGAGCCGAACATCGTGCTCTCCGAGCGGGTGCACGACAACTCCAAGATCCTCTACGACCGGGACCCGGCACGGCGCGTGGAGAAGGTGGCGCCCTGGCTGACCGTCGACTCCGACCCGTTCCCCGCGGTGGTGGACGGACGCGTGGTCTGGCTCCTGGACGGCTACACGCTCTCTGACCGGTACCCGATGTCGGAGAAGGAGTCGTTCGAGGAGATGACCGACGACGCCCTCGCCGACGACAACCCGTTCCAGACGCTGCCGACGGACGAGATCAACTACGTCCGCAACGCGGTGAAGGCGACCGTGGACGCCTACGACGGCACGGTGACGCTCTACGAGTGGGACACCGAGGACCCGCTGCTGCAGGCGTGGAAGGAGGCCTTCCCGGACACGGTCACCGACCGCTCCGAGATCCCGGACACGCTGATGGACCACATGCGCTACCCCGAGGACCTGTTCAAGGTGCAGCGCTACCAGCTGGGTCGCTACCACGTGGAGGACGCGTCGGACTTCTACGAGGCCAACGACGCCTGGGAGGTGCCGGTCGACCCGAACGACCAGTCCAGCCTGCAGCCGCCGTACCGGCTGTCGGTGCCCTCGCCGGACGAGGAGGACATCTTCTCGCTGACCTCGATCTACACGCCGGTCAACCGCGAGAACCTGGCGGCGTTCGTGTCGGTCGACGGCGAGGCGTCCAAGGACAACTACGGCACGATCCGGATCAAGCGGCTGCCCTCGACCAGCCAGATCCCGGGGCCGGGCCAGATCGCCAACCAGATTCAGTCCGACCAGGCCGTCACGCAGGCGCTGCTGCCCTACAACCGGGAGACCAACACCCAGGTCGTCAACGGCAACCTGCTCACGCTCCCGGTCGGCGGTGGCCTGCTCTACGTGCAGCCGCTGTACTCGGTGCGCACCAGCGGTGAGGGCAACTTCCCCGTGCTGCGCTTCGTCGCCGTCTCCTTCGGCGACGAGGTCGGCGTCGGGCGCACCCTCGGCGAGGCCGTGTACGACGTCCTCGACCTCGAGGGCACGCCGAGCGACCTCGACAGTGCGACCTCGCCGCGTCCGGGGGCGGGCGACCCGGCTCCCGAGGACGGCGAGGGCGACCAGGACGGTGGTCAGCAGGCCACCGTCGAGTCGCTGCTGGCCGAGGCGGACGAGAAGTTCGCCGAGGCCGACCAGGCGCTGCAGGACGGCGACACCGTCGCTTGGGCCACCGCGATCGAGGAGGCCCGGGCCCTGGTCTCCGAGGCCATCGAGCTCTCCGGCGGCGGGCCCACCGGTGCCGAGGACGAGCAAGGCGGCGACGGCGGCGGCGATGGTGCCGGCGATGGTGGGGGTGACGACGGGGAAGGGTGATCGCCCTCACGTCCACCCGATTTGTCCCCGCCCTTCGTGGTGCCGTAGTGTCGGGGACACCGACGCGGGGTGGAGCAGTTCGGTAGCTCGCTGGGCTCATAACCCAGAGGTCGCAGGTTCAAATCCTGCCCCCGCTACAGTGTGATGTCGCAGGACATCGG
>CAZRKV010000056.1:0-13158 GCA_964600305.1 uncultured Nocardioides sp.
CCTTGGTGACCAGCGGGCAGGTGGCGTCGATCGTCTTCAGCCCGCGATCGACCGCCTGCTGGTGCACCATCGGGGACACGCCGTGCGCGGAGAAGACGACGGTCTCGCCCTCGGGGACCTCGTCGAGCTCCTCGACGAAGATCGCCCCGCGCGACTCCAGGTCGGAGACCACGTGTCGGTTGTGCACGATCTGCTTGCGCACGTAGACCGGGGCGCCGTACAGGTCGAGGGCCTTCTCGACGGTGATCACCGCGCGGTCCACGCCGGCGCAGTAGCCGCGGGGCGCCGCGAGGAGGACCGACTTCTCGGCCTCCTCCGGGCTCAGGACTGCTGGGGTGCCGAGGTCGATGCTCATGCCCGCGAGTCTACGCAGTCGCTGGATGCGGGGCCGACCCCACCGGCCGGGCGCGCCCGGGGGCCGGTCGGCGCCCTCCCCTACGCTCTGCGACGTGGCCCTGCAGACCTCACCGGAGTCCCCCGCCCCCGTGCGGCAGATCGCCAGCGCGGTCGCGGGCTGGATCGACCGGCTGGGGGCGGTCTGGGTCGAGGGCCAGGTCGCCCAGCTCAACCGTCGCCAGGGCATGAGCACCGTCTTCCTCACCCTGCGCGACACGGTGGCCGACATCTCGGTGACCGTGACCTGCTCCCGCGCCACGCTCGACTCGCTGAACCCCCCGCTCGTCGAGGGGGCCAGCGTGGTGGTCCACGCCAAGCCGTCGTACTACCCCAACCGCGGCACCTTCTCCCTGTACGCCCGCGACATCCGCATGGTGGGGCTCGGTGAGCTGCTCGCCCGCCTGGAGCGGCGCCGGCAGCTGCTGGCGGCCGAGGGTCTCTTCGACGCCGCCACCAAGCGTCGGCTGCCGTTCCTCCCGCTGCGGGTCGGACTGGTCACCGCGCCCGGGTCCGCCGCCGAGCGCGACGTGCTGCAGAACGCCCGCCACCGGTGGCCCGCGGTCCGGTTCGAGGTGCGGCACGCCGCGATGCAGGGCACCCGGGCCGCGGAGGAGAACATCGAGGCCCTCCGGCGCCTGGACCAGCAGACCGACGTCGACGTGATCGTGGTCGCGCGCGGCGGCGGGTCCGTGGAGGACCTGCTGCCGTTCAGCGACGAGGCACTCGTCCGGGCCGTGCACGCGGCCCGCACCCCGGTGGTCTCGGCGATCGGGCACGAGCAGGACACCCCGCTGCTGGACCTGGTCGCCGACGTGCGGGCGTCCACGCCCACCGATGCCGCCCGCCGGGTGGTACCCGACATGGCCGAGGAGACGCACCGCGTGGGGCTGGCCAGGGACCGGCTGCGGGCCTGCGTGCGGCACTTCCTGGACCGCGAGCAGGCGGCCCTGTCCGGCCTGCGGTCCCGCCCCGCCATGGCCGACCCGCGACACCTGCTGCAGGTGCGTTCGGACGAGGTGGGCCAGCTGCTCGACCGGGCCCGACGGTCCCTGGGCCACCGCCTGGACCGGGCGGCCGACGAGGTCGACAGCCACCGCTCCCGCGCCCGCGCGATGTCGCCGATGGCCACCCTGCAGCGGGGGTACGCCGTCCTGCAGGACACCGAGGGGCACGTGCTGTCCTCGGTGCAGTCGGTCGCCGCGGGGACCGAGGTCATGGTCCGCCTCACCGACGGCCGCGTGCACGCCACGACCACCCGCACCGAACCGATCGACGTCGGAGGAGACGACGATGAGTGAGACGCCCGACGACCCGCGCCCGCTGGAGGAGCTGAGCTACGAGGAGGCCCGCGAGGAGCTGGTCGAGACCGTCCAGCGGCTCGAGGCCGGTGGCACCACGCTGGAGGAGTCCCTGGCCCTGTGGGAGCGCGGCGAGGCCCTGGCCCGCCGGTGCCAGGAGTGGCTCGACGGGGCTCGCCGCAAGCTCGACGAGGCCGTCGGGGAGGGCGCGGTCACCGACCGGGAGTGACCGGCCGCAACCGGGCGCGGGCGAACCGGCCGTCGTCCTCGACGCCGTCCACCACCGCCCGGACCGGCCAGGCGAACACCGGCCCGTCGGTGACGACGGTGTGGAACTCCCCGTGCTCGCCGGCCGGGTCCACGTGGTCGGGCAGGTCGCGGAGGAACGCCCGGTCGTAGGTCCGGCCCAGGTACTCGGCACCGAGCTGCTCGGTGTCCACCGCACAGACGACGGCCGAGAACCCCAGGTCCAGGAACGCGTGGGCCACGGCGCGCGTGTCCCTGCCGAAGAGCGGGAACTCCCCGACCAGGGAGGCCTGCGCCAGCCGTTCCTCGCGCCAGGCCCGGACGTCGGCCAGCTGCAGGTCCCCGAAGGCCACCGCCTCGAGGCCGGCCAGCCGGGGCGAGCCGAGGGCCGCGCGCATCCGGGCGGCGTACTCCACGTCGGGGCAGGGATCGGGCAGCGGCACGGTGACCAGCTCCAGGCCGGTGGCCGCCGCCTGCTCCGCCAGCAGCGTGGCCGGGATGCCGTGGTGGGAGACGGCCCCGGTGGCCTCGACCACCGTGGTGAGCAGGGCGTACGGCGCCTGCCGCCGCTCCCGCAGCACGTGCAGCGCCAGGGCACAGTCCTTGCCCCCGCTCCACGAGAGCACCGTCCGCCGACCCGTCACTTCCTCTCCCCCTCCAGCCGCCGACACGTCACTTCTTCCCCTCCGTGACGGAGCGAGGAGTCACGATGTTCCCTGATTTCGAGGGGTTCACAGGCGGCCCAGCAACCAGCCCGGCCCTCGGACGTCCGCCCAGCGCGCGACGTTCGCCGCCAGGGCGCGGTCGGCGGTCACGACGGCCACCTCGCACCCGCGACCGTGGGCGAGCTCGGCCTGGCGCCGGATCTCGTCGTCGCCCTCCCCGCTGGCATGGACGACCCGCAACGCGGGGGCCCCGCCGGCGGCCACCCCCTGCCGGGCGCGTCCCTCGAGGACGAGCACGATCTCGTCGTACGGCACGTCGGCGTCGACCAGCTGGTCGTGGAGACGCTGGGCAGCCCCGGCCCGGTCCTTCCACCATCCGTCGGCGCGGGACCCGACCACGTTGGCAGCATCGACGACGAGCACGCTGGACATGGGCTCATCCTTCCTCACGTGCGTGCTCCCCGGTCCCGGTGGCCCACGACAGGCCCGGGGAGAGTTGACCTCTCGGCCGTTGGGAGCGGGGAGAAGGTGACCCCTCGGCGGGCTGGGGCGGGGAGAAGATGACTTCTCGGTCAGGTGGCGGGCGAGGCGAGCTCGAGCCCGGTGGCGAGCTCCCGGATCGTGGCCTCCCCCGCGGTGCCGACCACGACCAGGACCTGCCCCTCGGGGACGGACGGGTGGTCGAGCTCGCCGACCAGGGCGACGTCCCCGCCGGCGTCGGAGAACACTCGCCACTGGTCCACGGCCCCCCGCAGGGGACCCCGGACCGGGGCCCTGCCCTCCTCCTCCGCCTCGGGGTCCACCAGCCGGGCCACCAGGCGGGACACGCTGGTCGACTCCTGGTGGATGCCGACGTAGCGCTCCTCGTCGGTCAACAGGTCCAGGGACCAGACCGGGTCGTCCCCGGCCTGCAGCGTCACGTCGCGGGCGAACCACCCCTCGGGCAGCTCTCCCGGACGCACCACGGTCACGCCGCGCGAGGTCGCGTAGTCCACGGCCGAGGCGAGGTCGACCCGGTCCGGCTCCACCTCGACCTGGTCGCGGGTCAGGGCGCGCGTGGCCACGAAGGCCGCGATCACCACCAGGGTCACCAGCAGCGCCCCGATCAGTCCCGGGAAGGTGCGTTGGTACCGGCCGCCCTGCTTGCTCACCCCACCATTGTCCCCGGCGCGTTCCGCCGCACGCCCGGGCGGGTCACCTCGGGCCCGCACCTGCGGATTCATCTGGCGAAACGACCCGCACCTGCGGCACACTGTCGGCGTGACCACCTACCGGATCGCGGAGGCCGCGGAGATCCTCGGCGTCAGTGACGACACGCTGCGGCGCTGGATCGAGGCGGGCCGGGTGCCCGCCGGGAGCGAGGAGGGTCGACGGGTCGTGACCGGCCCCGAGCTGGCCGCGCTGGCCTCCGAGCTCGCCGACCACCCCGCCCGGGAGCAGCACCGGGCCTCCTCCGTGAGCGCCCGCAACCGGATGCCCGGCATCGTCACCCGGGTGCTGCGCGACGCGGTGATGGCGCAGGTGGAGCTGGTGTGCGGCCCCTACCGCGTCGTGTCGCTCATGAGCGCCGAGGCCGCCGACGAGCTCGGCCTCGAACCCGGGGCGCGGGCGATCGCGTCGGTGAAGTCCACCAACGTGGTCGTGGAGAGGCCCTGAGGTGCCGGGGACCGCGGCCCGGGTGGCCACCGCGGTGCTCCTCGCCCCGGTCGTGCTCGTCCCGGCCGCCTGCTCCGGCGCCGCGGAGGAACCGGGGCTGACCGTGCTCGCCGCCGCCTCCCTCACCGGGCCCTTCGAGCAGCTGGCCGAGGAGTTCGAGGAGCGCCACGACGTGGCGGTCACCCTCTCCTTCGACTCCAGCGCCACCCTCGCCCAGCAGGCCGTCGAGGGTGCGCCCGCCGACGTCCTCGCCACGGCCGACGAGCCGACCATGGACGACGCCGTCACCGGCGGGGCGACCGCGGCCGCACCGACCCGGTTCGCGCTCAACGAGCTGGTGGTCGCCGTCCCCGAGGGGAACCCGGGCGAGGTCCGGACGCTCGGGGACCTCGGCGGGAGCGCCTGGGTGCGGTGCGTGGACACCGCTCCCTGCGGTCGCCTCGCCACCGAGGTGCTGGCGGAGGCAGGTGTGGCAGCGGAGCCGGTCAGCCTCGAGACCGATGTCCGCGCAGTGCTGACCAAGGTGGTGACCGGCGAGGCGGAGGCGGGGCTGGTCTACGCCACCGACGCGGCGTCGGCCGAGGAGGAGGTGGACTCCTTCCGGGTCGGGCCGGCCCGGCGCCACCGGACGGCGTACCTCGTGGCGCCGCTGGCGCAGGCCGACGACCCGAAGTGGGCCTCGGCCTGGATCGAGCTGCTGGAGTCCGAGGCGGGGCGGCGGGTGCTCGCCCGGGAGGGGTTCGTCCTGCCATGACCCAGCGCGACCCCCTGGGCCGGGTCCCCGCCGTCCTGCTCGTGCCCGCGGTGCTGGGCACCGGCTTCCTCGTGGCCCCGCTGGTCAGTCTCGTGGGCCGCAGCGACTGGGCCGCCCTGCCCGACTACCTCGGGTCCGCGGCGGTGCTGGCCGCGGTCCGGATCTCGGTGACCACCGCCGTGCTCACGCTGCTCGGGTGCCTCCTGCTGGGCCTCCCCCTGGCGTGGGTGCTGGCGCGGATCGAGTTCCGGGGCAAGGCCCTGCTCCGGGCGTTGGTGACCGTGCCGCTCGTGCTGCCCCCGGTGGTCGCGGGCGTGGCCCTGCTGAGTGCCTTCGGCCGGACGGGCACCCTCGGGGCCCCGCTGCGCGAGCTGACCGGGGCGACGATCCCCTACACCACCCTCGCGGTGGTGCTCGCCCACGTCTTCGTGGCCATGCCGTTCTTCGTGATCGCCGTCGAGGGCGCCCTGCGCTCGACCAGCAGCGAGTACGACGCGGCCGCGGCGACCCTGGGGGCGGGGCGGTGGACGACCTTCCGCCGGGTGTCGTTGCCGCTGGTGCTCCCCGGCCTGACCGCCGGGAGCGTGCTCGCCTTCGCCCGCTCCCTGGGCGAGTTCGGGGCGACCATCACCTTCGCCGGCAACTACCCCGGGACGACCCAGACGATGCCGACGCTGGTCTACACCGAGCTGCAGGACGACCTGGCCGCGGCGCGGCTGCTGAGCCTGGTCATGCTGCTCGCCTCGATCGGGATCCTGGTCGCCCTGCGCGACCGGTGGCTCGGGACCGGGTCGGGGGCACGGTGACCGGCGTGGGGGGCGCACCCGGCTTCGCCGTCGACCTGAGGGTCCCGGGACGGCTGGAGGTCTCGTTCTCCGCCGGGCCCGGCGAGGTGGTCGCCGTCATCGGGCCGAACGGCGCCGGCAAGTCCACCCTGGTCCGCGCGGTCGCGGGCCTGGTGCCCGGGGCGGGCCGGGTCTGGCTCGACGGCCGGGAGGTCTCGGGGGACCTGGTGCGCCGGCGCCGGGTGGGGCTGGTCTTCCAGGACCGGGTCCTCTTCCCCCACCTCACCGTCCGGGCCAACGTCGCCTTCGGCCCCCGCAGCCGTGGTGTACGCCGCCGCGAGGCCGAGCGGGTGGCCGAGGCGTGGCTCGCCCGCCTCGGCATCGCCGACCTGGCCGACCGCCGTCCGGGGCAGCTGTCCGGGGGCCAGGCCCAGCGGGTGGCGATCGCCCGCGCGCTGGCCACCGACCCGCGGCTGCTGCTGCTCGACGAGCCGATGGCCGGGTTGGACGTGTCGGTCGCCACGGACCTGCGGCTGGAGCTGGGCGGGCACCTCGCGGCGTACGACGGCACGACACTGCTGGTCACCCACGACGCGATCGACGCACTCACCCTGGCCGACCGGGTGCTGGTGCTCGACCAGGGGCGGGTCGCGCAGTACGGCACGCCCGCCGAGGTGTCCCAGCACCCCCGCACCGAGCACGTGGCGCGCCTGGTCGGGCTCAACGTGCTGCGGGGACCCGCCGGGCTGAGCGCCTTCGCGCCCACCGACGTGACCGTGGGCCTCGAGCGCCCGGAGGGGTCGGCGCGGTGGCAGTGGCGGGGCACGGTCAGTGACGTGGTGCCGCACGGTGCGGCACTCCGGGTGCTGGTGGCGACCGAGGACGGCCACCGCCTCATCGCCGACGTCACCCCGGTGGCGGCCGCCGAGCTCGGACTGTCCCGAGGTCGGGGCGTGTGGCTCTCGGCCAAGGCGACGGCGATGCGCACCTACCGCTGAGCCGCCCGGCCCCGCCGCTACCATCGCGTCATGGCCGACGTCTCGCAGCCCGACCAGCCCCGACCCCCCACCCTGTCCGCCTCCTCCCCCATCGCCCCCGACCGCAACCTGGCCCTCGAGCTGGTACGGGTGACCGAGGCCGCCGCGATGGCCGCCGGCCGCTGGGTGGGCCGCGGCGACAAGAACGGCGCGGACGCGGTGGCCGTGGAGGCGATGCGGGTGCTCATCTCCAGCATCGGCATGGACGGCACCGTCGTCATCGGTGAGGGCGAGAAGGACGACGCTCCCATGCTGTACAACGGCGAGTCCGTCGGCGACGGCACGGGGCCGAAGTGTGACGTGGCCGTGGACCCCATCGACGGGACGACGCTGACCGCCAAGGGGATGAACAACGCGGTCTCGGTCCTCTCGGTCGCCCCGCGCGGCTCGATGTTCGACCCGTCCGCGGTCTTCTACATGGAGAAGCTGGCGGCCGGACCCGAGGTGGCCGACGTGGTCGACATCCGCAAGCCGGTCGGCGAGAACATCGCGGCCGCGGCCCGGGCCAAGGGTTCCTCCCCGGCCGACGTGACCGTGGTGCTCCTGGACCGGCCGCGCCACCAGGACCTCGTCGACCAGATCCGGGCCGCGGGCGCCCGGATCAAGTTCATCACCGACGGCGACGTGGCCGGGGCGATCATGGCCGGCCGCCCCGACACGGGCATCGACCTGCTGATGGGGATCGGTGGCACCCCGGAGGGCATCATCGCCGCGTGCGCCATCAAGTGCCTCGAGGGCACGCTGCAGGGCCGGCTCTGGCCCGTCGACGACGACGAGCGGCAGAAGGCGCTGGCCGCGGGCCACGACCTCGACCCCGACACGGTGCTCACGACCGACGACCTGGTGGACGGCGACGACTGCTTCTTCGTCGCGACCGGGATCACCGACGGCGAGCTGCTGCGCGGGGTGCGCTACCGGGCCGGGGGCGCCTCCACCGAGTCGCTGGTGATGCGCTCCCGCAGCGGCACGATCCGCACCATCGCGAGCGACCACCGCCTCGGCAAGCTGCGCGCCTACTCCGCGATCGACTTCGACCACTGACCGACGCCCACGCGGCGGGCCCGGTCAGGCGGTGAGGGCCGGACCGGGAGGCGCGGCGGCGGCCGGGGCGGCGCGCAACGCGGTGAGCACCGCGTCGATCGAGCGCGGGTCCAGCACCAGGCCGATGTGGGAGGCGGCCACCTCGACCGCCTCACCCAGCGGGTCGATGCAGGCGCGCCAGTCGACGATGCCGTCCCGTCGGGAGTAGATCGAGGTCAGGGTCACGTCCGGGGCGACCGCCTCCCGGCTCTGCTCCCAGCTGGTCCGCGCGCACTCGCCGGCCACGCAGTCCTCGGCCATCAACCCCGGGAGCCCGGCCCGGCTGAGCCGGACCAGGGCCTCCACCCCGTGCGAGAGCAGCACGTGGTGGGCCCCGGGGGCCAGCGTGGGGCTGCCGAGGGTGACCACGCCGGAGACCAGGTCCGGACGGCGTACCGCCAGGCCCCGGGCGAGCATCCCGCCCAGGCTGTGGCCGACCAGGCGCACCCGCGTGTCCCGTCGTCCGGCGACCCACTCCACCCGCCGCTCGAGCTGGGCGGTGGCCGCCTGGGTGCACCCGATGTTGGCCCGGATCTGGGAGCGGTAGGTCCGGTGGCCCCGGTCGCGCAGCGCGGCGGCGAGGAACGCCAGCGTGGGGTCCCCGGCCAGGAATCCGGGCACCAGCACGACGGGGTCGGCCGACCGGTCCACCACCCGCTCGGTGTACGCCGCGGCCCGGCGTCCGCGGCGCTGCTGCAGGCGGTGGGCCGCCAGC
Source organism: uncultured Nocardioides sp. (assembly GCA_964600305.1). Lineage (GTDB taxonomy): Bacteria > Actinomycetota > Actinomycetes > Propionibacteriales > Nocardioidaceae > Nocardioides. The sequence goes on from CAZRKV010000056.1 coordinate 8,633, forward strand.
CGGCCCGCCTCGGCGGCCACCCGGGCCTCCGAGAGCACCGCGCCGACCGGCGGCACGGAGAAGCCGTCGGGGACGAGGAATGCGGCGAGCGGACGACCCATGTCGGTCGACACTACGCCCTGGGCCCCTCGGGGCAGGACATCGGCGCGGCGGCTCCCGCGACCGGCCTCCCGCGAGCGGGCTCTGTCACGATGTGGACATGGCCGCGACCCCACCCGAGTCGACCCCGCCCGAGTCGACCCCGCCCGAGTCGACCCCGCCCGAGTCGACGGTGTCGGACGAGCTGTTCGCACCGGTGAGCAACGACATCGAGCTGTGCTACCAGACCTTCGGTGACTCCGCGGGCGAGCCACTGCTGCTGGTCATGGGGCTCGGCGGACCGATGACCTGGTGGGACCCGGGGCTGTGCTCGATGCTCGCCGCCCGGGGTTTCCACGTCATCCGCTACGACAACCGCGACGCGGGCCGGTCCAGTCGGGTGAGGGTCCCGGTGTCGTCGGGCCAGGTGGTGCGGGCCGCGCTCGGCCGTCGCGCGGGGGCGCCGTACACGATGGCCGCCCTGGCCGCGGACGCCGTCGGGCTCCTGGACCACCTCGGGATCCCCGAGGCCCACGTCGCGGGGGTCTCGATGGGCGGGATGATCGCCCAGACCCTGGCGGTCGAGCACCCGCACCGGGTGCGTTCGCTGGTGTCGATCATGTCGACCACCGGGCGGCGCAGCGTGGGGTGGCAGCACCCGCGCCTGGCCCCGTCCCTGCTGGCCCCGCGCGGCGGCAGCAGGGAGGCCTACGTCGCGACCTCCGAGGCGTTCTGGAAGCTGATCGGGTCCCCGTCCTACCCGGAGCCCCCCGAGAGCCGGCGGCGGCGGGCCGCCGACACGTGGGACCGCGGCTACACCCAGGAGGGCGTTCGCCGCCAGATCCTGGCGATCCTCACCCAGCCCGACCGCACCCGGGCCCTGCGCGGCCTCCGGGTGCCGACCACGGTGGTGCACGGGCTCGCGGACCGGATGGTCCACCCCTCCGGGGGCCGGGCGACGGCCCGTGCGGTCCCGGGAGCCGAGCTGCTGCTGGTCGAGGGCATGGGCCACGACCTGCCCGCGCAGCTGTTCGGGACCTTCACCGACGCGATCGCACGCACCGCCGACCGGACCTGACCCCCGCCCGGCCCGGCCCCGGCTCCGAGACCGAGCCCGACCGGCCAGGTCACACGATGGTCACGACCGCCGTGGGGTGTTTACAAAGCGCTTCGTGTGGCGCTAGAAGTGACCTACACCACTCAACGGGGAGGGGAACGCAGTGAGGCATCCCATCCGGCGCCCGCGTGTGCATCGTCGCGGGGGCCTGGCGATGGTCGCGGGACTCGCCCTCGCCTCGGCCCTCGCCGCCTGCTCGGGGGCCGAGGGTCGCCCGACGCTCAACTGGTACATCAACCCCGACGGCCAGGAGACGCTGACCGCCCTCGCCGAGGAGTGCAGCACCGACGACTACGACATCGAGATCCAGCTGTTGCCCACGAGCGCCACGGACCAGCGCACGCAGCTGGCACGGCGCCTGGCGGCCGAGGACTCCTCCACGAACCTGATGAGCCTGGACCCGGTCTTCGTGCCCGAGTTCGCCAACGCCGGGTGGTTGGCCACCTTCGAGGGGGACCAGGCCGACCAGGTCCTCGACGACGACGTGCTCGAGGGGACCGCCAAGACGGTGCAGTGGGACGACGAGGTCGTCGCCGCCCCACAGTGGTCCAACACCCAGGTGCTGTGGTTCCGCAAGTCGCTGGCCGAGGCAGCCGGTCTGGACATGTCCGGGCCCGTGACCTGGGACCAGCTGATCGAGGCGGCCTCGTCCGAGGGTGGCACCCTCGGCGTCCAGGCCGACCGCTACGAGGCCTACGTGGTCTGGATCAACGCCCTGCTGCAGGGCGCCGGGGGCCACATCCTCGATCCCGAGACCGTGGAGCAGGGACGCGACGCCGAGGTCACCATCGACTCCGAGGCCGGGCGCGAGGCGGCCCGGGTGATCCAGACCCTCGCCGACTCCGACGCCACCCAGCCGGACTTCACCACCTCCAACGAGGGCACCAGCCTGGGGCGGATGTATCCCGAGGAGGGGCCCGGCGAGTTCATGGTGAACTGGACCTTCGTCTACAAGAACTACGAGGACACGATCGGCCAGCCCGGCGGGCCGGCCGACGAGCAGGGCTTCGACGACCTGGGGTGGACGCGCTACCCGCGCACCGTCGAGGGCGAGCCCTCGGCCCCGCCCGTGGGCGGCATCAACATCGGCGTGGGCGCCTTCAGCGAGAACGTGGACTGGGCGAGGGAGGCCGCCGTCTGCGTCACCAGCCCCGAGGCCCAGGCCCAGCTGGCGGTCAACGACGGGCTGATGCCCTCGCGGCAGTCGGTCTACGACTCCCCGGAGCTGCAGGACGCCTACCCCGCCGACCTCCTCGACCTGTACAGCGAGAGCATCGAGGACGGCGGCCCGCGCCCCCAGAGCGCGTTCTACAGCCAGATCTCCAACGCCGTGCAGTCGGTGTGGCACTCGCCGACCTCGGTCAGCCCTGACTCCACGCCGGAGGAGTCGGCGGAGTTCCTGCGCGCGATCCTGCAAGGGGAGGCCCTGCTGTGACTGCTGTCCAGACCGCCACCGCGCCGGACAAGGCGCCGGAACCACGCAACGAGACCTCCGACCGGACCCGGGCCGAGAACGCCCTGGGCCGCAAGCTCGTGGCCCCCGCCGTCATCCTGATGCTGCTGGTCACGGCGTTCCCGATGCTCCGGGCGCTGTACCTGTCGCTGTTCTCCTACACCCTCACCGCCCCCGGGGACCAGGAGTTCGTCGGGCTCTCCAACTACTGGACGGCGCTCACCGACTCGCTGTTCTGGCTGACCACGGCCAACACCGTGATGATCATGGTGGTCACCGTGGCCGTCGAGCTGGTGATCGGGTTCATCTTCGCGATGGTGATGCACCGGGTGATCTTCGCGCGCGGGGTCATCCGGACCTCGATCCTGATCCCCTACGGGATCATCACCGTGGTCTCGGGCTTCGCCTGGCAGTTCGCCTTCTCCAACACCAACGGGTTCGTCAACGGGTGGATCCCGTTCCTGGACGAGGGCTTCAACTGGTTCGCGCAGTACGAGTCGTCGATCGCGGCCATCATGGTCTCCGAGATCTGGAAGACCACGCCCTTCATGTCGCTGCTGCTGCTGGCCGGCCTGGCCCAGGTGTCGGAGGACATGGTGGAGGCGGCCAAGGTCGACGGCGCCTCCTGGTGGCAACGACTCTGGAAGGTCGTGCTGCCGAACATGAAGGCCGCGATCATGGTGGCGGTGCTCTTCCGGGCCCTGGACGCCTACCGGATCTTCGACAACATCTTCGTCATGACCGCCGGGGCCAACAGCACCGAGTCGATCTCCTTCCTCACCTATCGGCAGGTGATCGAGCAGTTCCAGCTGGGCATCGGCTCCGCCCTGTCGGTGCTGCTGTTCCTCTCGGTGCTGCTCGTGGCCTTCGTGATCGTGAAGATGTTCAAGGTCGACCTCTCCCAGGCACGGCAGGAGTGAGCGCCATGAGGAATCGCATCGGCATCGTCATCGGCGCCATCCTGATCCTGGCCTGGTGCCTGCTCCCGGTGGTCTGGATCATCTCCCTGTCGTTCAAGTCCCAGGAGGCGATCACCAACGGCAGCCCCGGCTTCCTCCCCCAGGCCAACGGGTTCGCCGGCTTCGACAACTACGTCGACGTGCTCGCCGACGACCAGTTCCGGCGGGCGATCTTCAACTCGATCGGCATCTCCCTGATCGCGACCACCCTGTCGGTCATCCTGGCCACGGTGGCGGCGTACGCGATCGCCCGCCTGGAGTTCAAGGGCAAGAAGTTCGTCCTCACCACCGCCCTGGCCATCGCGATGTTCCCGGTGGTCTCCCTGGTGGGTCCGCTCTTCGACATGTGGCGCACCCTGGGCATCTACGACACCTGGCCGGGCCTGATCATCCCCTACATGTCCTTCACGCTCCCGCTGGCGATCTGGACCCTGTCGGCCTTCTTCCGCGAGATCCCGTGGGAGATGGAGCAAGCCGCCCAGGTCGACGGCGCGACCTCCTGGCAGGCCTTCCGCAAGGTGATCGTCCCCCTGGCCGCACCCGGGGTGTTCACGGCGGCGATCCTGACCTTCTTCTTCGCGTGGAACGACTTCGTGTTCGGCATCTCGCTGACCTCGACCGAGGCGGCGCGACCGATCCCCGCCGCCCTGTCGTTCTTCGTGGGTCCGGACCCGTTCAACCGGCCGGCGTCGCTGCTGGCCGCGGCGGCCGTCGTCGCCACCATCCCGATCATCGCCGTCGTCCTGCTGTTCCAGCGCAAGATCGTCGCCGGCCTCACCTCCGGCGCAGTGAAGGGTTGATTCGCCATGGCTGCGATCCACATGAACAGAATCGTCAAGAAGTACGGCGACGGCTTCCCGGCGGTCAACGACGTCACCATCGACGTGGCTGACGGGGAGTTCATGATCCTCGTCGGGCC
>CAZRKV010000057.1:0-13081 GCA_964600305.1 uncultured Nocardioides sp.
ACGGCTACGGCACCGTCTTCTTCACCGAGGAGATGCTGGAGTCGGTCAACAAGGACCTCTCCGGACGTCGGGTCGTGGTCTCGGGGTCCGGCAACGTGGCCATCTACGCCGCGCGGAAGGCCGCCCAGCTCGGCGCCCAGGTGGTGGCCTGCTCCGACTCCGGCGGGTACGTCGTCGACGAGGCCGGCCTGGACTTCAAGCTTATCCGCCAGATCAAGGAGATCGACCGTGGTCGCCTGACCGACTACGCCGCCCAGCGCGAGGGGGTGCGCTACGTCGAGGGCGGGTGCATCTGGGACGAGCCGTGCGAGATCGCCCTGCCCTGTGCCACGCAGAACGAGCTCGAGGGCGCCCACGCCCGCACCCTGGTCGAGAACGGTGTGCTCGCCGTCGCCGAGGGCGCGAACATGCCGTGCACCCCCGAGGCGATCCAGGTCTTCCAGGAGGCCAAGGTCCTCTATGCGCCGGGGAAGGCCGCCAACGCCGGCGGCGTGGCCACCAGCGCCCTGGAGATGCAGCAGAACGCGTCCCGTGACGCGTGGAGCTCGGAGTACACCGAGCAGCGGCTCAGCGAGATCATGAGCGGTGTGCACGAGCGCTGCGCCGCGGCCGCCGACGAGTACGGCGCCCCGGGCAACTACGTCTTCGGCGCCAACATCTCCAGCTTCCTGCAGGTGGCCGACGCGATGACGGCGCTCGGGGTGGTCTGAGGCGGCAGCCCGCCTCCCGAAGCGCTCACGCCCCCGCGGGGGGCGCGACCGCCTCGACGAGGGTGAGCCGCACCAGGTGAAGGCGGACCGTTCGGCGTGCCCGCGTCGATCGCGTGCGCCCGGAGCGCCGACTCGAAGGCGTTCTCCGCGCGCGCATCGGCCACCCCGACCACACGGCGGACGAACCGGGCTCCCGGCCCACGGACGAGCCGGGCGGAGGCGTCGAGCTGTGCCGGGGTCACCAGCCGGCTGCGGAGAGCCGAGTCGGCGACGGCCAGGGCCTCCTCGAGGCTCAGGTCGCGCGCACAGTCCAGGACCGTGCGGGCGGGTGTGGTGACGCCGTCCTGCACATCCCCTGGCCCGAGCCGCAACCAGCGCAGGTCCATCCCTTCCCGGCGCACCGCCGACGTCCGGCGTCCGCGTGGCACGCAGACCTGCGGTCGTCCCGGTTGCCGGTGCAGCTGCCAGCCATGGGCGGCAGCAGCGCTCAGGTGGGAGACGTACCCGTGGACGCGCGCGGCCGCGACTCGCGCCTCGTCGGCGGTCGGGAGGGCGTACCGGTCCCGCGCGAGCCGGCGTACCTCGCCCCGACGCAGGGCAGTGCGCAGCTTGCGACGGGAGCTCAGCAGCACCAGGTCGTGGCCCCGGGCCACTCCCCCGAGCTGCTCCAGGGCTGCTGCCGCATCCATGCAAGGATAGTCGCGGTGGCCGCGTCGCCCGATCGTGGCGCTCAATCCTCCACGGAGAGCGCCATCACCAGGGTCTCCTGCAGGTAGCCCACCCACTCATAGATGTCGTGGGCCTGGGTCCGGGGGTCGTCCTCGGGGAGCGACCGCCAGTAGTCCTCGTCCCCCTCCTCGATCCCGAGCCGGGTGGCGAGCGCGAGCCGCAGGTCGGTGAAGGACCGCAGCCAGGCGTTCGCCTCGCCCGGGTCCAGCTCGACGTCGATCATCAGCCCGTCGTCGGGCTCCTGCGGCAGACCGGCCTCCTCCAGGGCGTCGATGATCGAGGCTGCGGCCCGGGCCTTGCCGTCCCGCAGGCCGGTCTCGGTGAACCGGCGGAACTCCCCCGCTGCCTCCTCGTCGTCGGGGTAGGCCGTGGGGAAGAGCCGCTGCAGCACGGGGTCCTCGGGGGCGGTCGTCGGGCCGGAGAAGTCCAGCATCGCCTCCAGCGGATCCCGCGCGGCGTCCGGCACCGCCTGCTCGTTGCTGAGCAGCTCGACGAGCTGCCCGGCCAAGGAGCGCAGGAGGTCGGCCTCGAAGCCGGTGAGGTTGGCGATCACCAGCCCGCTGCGCCGGTGGCGGGCGAAGCCGGTCACGACCCCATCACTCATTCTTCTCCATCGTCGCCCACAGGCCGTACTCGTGCATCGCCTGCACGTCCCGCTCCATCTCCTCGCGGGTGCCGGAGGAGACCACCGAGCGCCCCTCCTCGTGGACCTCGAGCATGAGCTCGTGCGCCTTGGCCCGGCTGTAGCCGAAGTAGGTCCGGAAGACGTGCGTGACGTAGGACATCAGGTTCACGGGATCGTTCCACACCACGGTCGACCACGGCTTGGCCGGCTCGACCACGAGGTCGTGGTCGAGGTCGGGGGTCGCTTCGACCGGAGTGGGCGTGCTGGTCACGTCCCCATTGTCACCGACACACCGTGCCAACCAAGGGCAGGGCCTCGTGACGCTACCCGCCCCGCCGGAGCAGTCGGACCAGCACGACCAGGTCCTCGCGCATGTCGGCTGGGGACTCCGCGGCCCCGTTCAGGACCTCGACACCGGCCCCGCGCTCCACGTCGTACACACCGGCGTACGTGCCGCGGACGGGCTCGTCGTCCGGTCCGTCGACACCCGGGCTACGACCGTCGCGCCCGAACCACATCGGACCCAGTGGGGAGTCCAGCCACACGGCCTCACCGCGGGACATGGTCAGCCGGGCGACGTCGTGGGTCACCACCACACCCACTGACGCCCGAGGCCGGTCGTAGCTGCAGGTCACGCTCAGCCCGCGAGGGCGAACGCGGGCCAGGTGGCGGAGCGAGTACTCCCCGTCGGTGGGCTGGCCCAGGGCACGCACGGCACGGAGGCAGAACTCGCTCCCTGACCGTTCGCCGTACTGATCGACCTGCTCGCGGACGCGCGCGACCAGCGCCGCCGGGATGCCTGCCAGGTCGGCACCCGGCCGCGGCAGGTCTGCGGGCAGCCCCACCTCGCCGACGGGCCGGGCGAGGTCCTCCTGGGACGCGCACCCCTCGGACACCGTGGCCGGCAGGTACGTGTCGCCCCGATCCGCCAGCGTCGGCTCGATGCGCTGGCCGAAGACCGCGGCCGACCAGTCGACCTCGTCGTCCCACTCCTTCGTGGGGCGCTCCCGGGCTCCGTGGTCCCGCCACACCTCCGCTCGCGCCTTCGCGGCGCGTGCGCGCGCGTCCACCACCGGGTGGTCGCTGTGTGCCGCAATCGCCTGCCAGGCGTCACGGATCACGAAGGGATGGGCCGGAACTTCGGAGGCGTCCTGCTCAAGCACGCGCAGCAACTCGTCGGCGGCCTCGCACACGGCTGCGTCCGCGCGGGGGAAGTCGCTCTCGTCCTCTCCCGTCGGCCGCACCCGACCGCGACCAGCACCGGCAGGAACAGCAGGATCCCGAGACGCACCATCGCAGGATGCCCTCACCCAGGCCCGGCCGGCAAGGCCGGCCCCCGGGCTTACAGTGGCGCCGTGAGCTCCTCGACCGCGCTGCTGACCGACCACTACGAGCTGACCATGCTCCAGGCGGCGCTTCGGTCGGGCACGGCACACCGGCGCTCGGTGTTCGAGCTGTTCGCACGGCGGCTGCCCGAGGGGCGTCGGTACGGCGTCGTCGCCGGCGTCGGTCGAGCGCTCGAGGCGTTCGAGCGCTTCCGCTTCGACGACGAGGTGCTGGAGGTGCTCCGCGAGGGCGAGGTCGTGGACGGGCCCACCCTGGACTGGCTGGCCGGCCACCGCTTCACCGGCGACATCTGGGGCTACCCGGAGGGCGAGGTCTTCTTCCCGCACTCGCCGGTGCTGGTGGTCGAGTCGACCTTCGCCGAGGCGGTGCTGCTGGAGACGCTGCTCCTCTCGATCTACAACCACGACTCCGCCGTGGCGGGGGCCGCGTCCCGGATGATCTCCGCCGCCGGGGGTCGCCCCTGCATCGAGATGGGCTCGCGGCGCACCCACGAGGAGGCGGCGGTGGCGGCGGCGCGGGCGGCGTACGTCGGCGGCTTCGACGCCACCTCGAACCTGGCCGCCCGGCAGCGGTACGGCGTCCCGACGGCCGGCACCAGCGCACACAGCTTCACCCTGCTCCACGACACCGAGGCGGACGCCTTCCGGGCCCAGGTCGACTCGCTGGGGAGCGGCACCACCCTCCTGGTCGACACCTACGACGTGGCCGAGGCGGTGCGCCTGGGGATCGAGGTGGCCGGCACGGACCTCGGGGCGGTGCGGCTGGACTCGGGCGACCTCGGGGTCATCGCCACGCAGGTGCGCCGGCAGCTGGACGACCTGGGGGCCACCGGCACCCGCATCGTCGTGACCAGCGACCTGGACGAGTACGCCATCGCCGCCCTCGCCGCCTGCCCGGTGGACGGGTACGGCGTGGGCACCCAGCTGGTCACCGGCAGCGGGCACCCGACGGCGGGTTTCGTCTACAAGCTCGTCGCCCGCGAGGCGCCGGACGGCGACCTGGTCCCGGTCGCCAAGCGAAGCGTCGAGAAGGCCTCCACCGGGGGTCGCAAGCACGCCGCCAGGCGGTTCGACCGGGGCGGCGTCGCGGAGGCCGAGGTGATCGACCTCCGGGACCGGGACCGTCCCGCGGACTCGGCCGGCGACCGGCCGCTGCTGGTGCCCCTCGTGCGCGGGGGCGACGTCGTCGGCCACGAACCGCTGGCCGACGCCCGCGACCGGCACGCGAGGGCCCGCGCCGAGCTGCCGTTGGCGGCCCAGCAGATGTCGCGTGGCGAGCCGGTCATCGAGACCGTGTTCGTGGACGGGTGAGGCTCACCCGCCCAGGAGCCGCCCGAGTCCGCCCAGGGGGCTGGACTCCTGCTGCCGCGTGTCGCCGTTGCCCGGCTCCTGCCCCCGGCCGCCGTAGCGCAGGTTCTCCGCGGGCTGCACCAGCACCATCCCGTCCCCGGTGAAGCAGAGCTGCCCCGACTCCCCCGACCCGCGCCCGACCAGGTCCTTGAAGGTCATCGACGACTGGTACGACAGCGACAGGCCCGCCGACCAGCACACCACGGCGTCCGGGTCGGCGTACGTCGGCGCGGAGCCGGCGTCGAGCGCCACCGGGGTCCCCTTGGTGGCGATCGCCACCTGCCCGGTCCCGGAGAGGGTGGTGTTGAACAGGCCCCCGGAGACGACCCCGGCCGAGCGCACCAGCTCGATGTCCCAGTCCAGGCCGGCGGAGAAGGCGAGGATGTTCATCCCGTTCACCGACAGCTTGTCCGCCTCGAGGTCGATCAGGTGCACGTCGGCCGCCATGTCGGCGAGGAAGACCTCCCCCGACCCCGCGACCCGCATCAGGTCCAGGCCCTCCCCGGTGACCGCCTTCTTCACCAGCTTCTTCAGCCCCGCCCCGTCGAGGCTGAAGCCGTCGTGCTCGAAGGTGGCACGGCCCTGGTAGGCGATCATCGCGCCGCGGCGGGCGAGCAGGTCGCCGGCGGCCAGGTTGGCCTTGAGCATCTTCGAGCTCTGCTTCGCGAACAGCGTCGAGGTCTCCACCTCGGCCGCCTCCGCGCCGAACAGGTCACTGTGCAACATCGTCGTTTCCCCTCCCGGCCTACTGCTCGTCCTGGTCGCCGACGAGGTACGTCGCCGTCAGCTCACCGTCGACCGTGCGGGCCGAGATCAGGCCCTCCCTGCCGTGGCCGGCGAACTGCATCCGCACCATCTCCAGGTCCCCGCTCGTCTGGGTGGTGTTGCCGGTGACCTCGTACCCGGCCTCGTCGAGGCCGCTCTCCACGTGCGCGGCCAGGTCCGCCAGCGAGGTCCCCGATCCGACCGCCAGCTGCACCTGCACGTGCCCCTCCTCGCCGGTGACCTCCATCGCGGAGAGCACCTCGTGGTCGGCCTCGGGGAGCGGGACGTCGTCCGGGAAGCCCTCCGGGAGCTCGTCGGCCCCCATGACGAGCGACCCGTCCTCACCCTCGACCCGCACCTCACCGCCATCGCGGTCCATGTCGACCTCGACGTCACCGTCGCTCCCGGCCCCGACCGCGGCCTCGGCCCCCTCCTCGGCGACCTTCTCGGCCAGGGCCTCCTCCGCGCCGCATCCGGCCATTCCCGTCGCCGCCAGCCCGGCCGCGACGGTGACCGCCAGTGCGGCGGCTCGCCCTCCTCGTCCCATGGACACTCCTCCGTGCTCGATCCTCGGTGTTCGATGACGTGGCACGGAGTCCAGCAGCACCGCCTCACACCGTTCTCACGAAACGCTCACACCGACGTCGGGGCGGCGCTAGCCTCGCCGGAACGGAATGCCGCGCCGATACCTGGAGGAGGGAGTCCCGGTTTGCTCCAGGTATTGCTCCTGGGACCGGTGGAGGCCCGGACCGACGAGCTCGCGCTGCCCCTGGGCGGCGTGAAGCAGCGGACGCTGCTCGCCCGGCTGGCGACCGCGTCGGGTCGAGCCGTCTCCGCCGACCTCCTGATCGACGACCTGTGGGGCGAGGCACTCCCGTCCAATCCCGAGCACGCGCTGCAGGCCCACGTCTCCCGCCTCCGGCGCTCGCTCCCGGAGCTGGTGGAACGATCGGGGTCCGGCTACCGGCTGGACACCGCGCAGTGCAGGGTGGACGCCGCGCGCTTCGTGGCCCTGAGCGACGAGGGCCACCGGATGCTCGCCGAGGGCCGGCCCGAGGAGGCGGCGCACCGGCTGGACCAGGCACTCCGCCTCTGGCGCGGCTCGCCGTTCGCCGACCTCCCCGGGGCTTCCGGGCTGCGGGCCGAGGCGGTCCGGCTCGAGGAGCTGCGGCACCGCACCGTGTCGGACCGGATCGATGCCGACCTGACCAGCGGGCGGCACGAGACCGTGCTGCCCGAGATCCGGGCCCTGGTGCAGGCCGACCCGCTCCGCGAGACGGCGTGGCGCCAGCTGATGCAGGCCCTGGCGGGATCGGGTCGGGTCCGGGACGCCCTGGCCGCCTTCCGCCGGGCCCGGGAGGTCTTCGTCAGCGAGCTGGGCCTGGAGCCGGGCAGTGAGCTGCGCACCCTCCACGAGGCGCTGTTGCGGGGCGAGCTCCCCGCCGGCACGTCACGCGCGCAGGTACGACGTACCGAGCAACGCTCGGAGCGCGCGGAGCGGCCCCTGCCACCGGAGCTCGCGCGGCGCCTCACCGATCGTGTCGTCGGCCGCGACCGGGAGCTGGCGCTGCTGGAGTCGGCCTGGCGGCGGGCCCGGTCCGGACTGCACCTGGTGATCCTGAGTGGGGACCCGGGCATCGGCAAGACCAGGCTGGCGGTGGAGTTCGCGGCCCGCTGCCATCGCGAGGGGAGCTCGGCCCTGTTCGGGCGCAGCGACCAGGGGCTCCAGGTCGCCTACCAACCGTTCAAGGAGATGCTGCGGGCCGCGCTCCGGGAGACCGGCCCCCACCTCCCCGACGGCGCCGCCCTCCCCTCCGTCGACGACGCGGAGGCTCCGTTGTCGGCCCTGATGGACCGCCTGGCCGAGACCTCCGTCGCGACCGGCGCGATCGAGGCGGAGAGCGACCGTTACCGGACGTTCGAGGGGGTGGCCGGCTGGTTGGCCGAGGTGTCCGCGCGCGCTCCGGTGGCCCTGGTGCTCGACGACCTGCACTGGGCCGACCAGCAGAGCGTGCTCCTCCTGACGCACCTGCTGGACAGCCCCGGACCGCTCCGCGGCCTCGTGATCGCCACGCTGCGTGACCGGGAGAACCTCGAGGCCGGCCCCGGGTCCGGGGTGGTCGCCGAGCTGCTCCGCCGCAACGAGTCGATCACCGAGGTGGAGCTCACCGGCCTCGACCGCCACGGCGTGCGCGACCTGCTGACCGGCCAGCTGGGGGGCGAGGAACCGGACCGTCGGTCCATGGCCGGCATCACCCGGTGGGCACTGGAGGCGTCGGGGGGCAACCCGCTGTACCTGCGCGAGCTGGGTCGGCAGGTCCTCGACTCCTCCCAGGTCGACCAGCTGCCCGATCCGGCGACGGTCCGACTGCCGTCCCGGCTGCGCGGCATGGTGGAGGCCCGGCTCGCGGGATTGACCGAGCAGGAGCGCGCCGCGGCGCAGCATGCAGCGGTGATCGGGCGGGAGTTCGACCTGCACGTGCTCCGCGCCGCCGCCGGGCTGGACACGTCCGAGGTGGACGCGATGCTCTCGGCGACGTCGTACCTGCGCCTGGTCGAGCCGGTCCCGGGCCCCAGGCTCCGCTATGCCTTCACCCACGACGTGGTCCGGACGGTGCTCTACGAGGAGCTGCCACCGTTGCGCCGCGCTGAGCTGCACGGGGACGTGGCCAGGGTGCTCGAGGAGGACCCGGTGCGGCACCGCGTCGAGCTGGCACACCACTGGTCGACCGCCGCGGGCGCCGGCCGGGAGGGCGCGGACCGGGCCCTGCACCACCTGACCCTGGCCGGCCAGGACGCCCTCGAGGAGCAGGCCCCGATGACCGCCGCACGACGGTTGCGGCGGGCCCGGGAGCTGTTGCCACCGGACGCGGAGCCACAGGTGCGCTGCGACCTGCTGCTGGCCCTGGGGATCGCGGAGTTCCGCAGCGGCGACCCGGCCCACCGGGACACCCTCCTCACCTGCGCCACGCTGGCCCGCCGGGTCGGCGACGTCGCTCGGCTGACCGCGGCCGCCGTCGAGAACTGCCGCGGGTGGTGGTCCAACACCTCCAGCCCGGACCTGGAGCGGGTCTCGGTGCTCGAGTCGGCGCTGGCGCTGTGTCCTCCCGAGGAGGTGGCCAGCCGGGCCCGCCTGCTGTCCGGGTGGGCCCTGGAGAACGTCCGGGACCCCGGCCAGCGGCGCCGGGCGGTGGGGCGCAGCGCGGAGGCGGTGGCCCTGGCCCGGGAGACCGGGGAGGACGCGGTGCTGGCCTCCACGCTGGCCGACGAGTACGCCGTCAAGTTCGCCTCCTTCACCGACCCGTGCGGTTGCCTGGCGTCGGTGCGTGAGCTCTTCGACCTCGCGCAGCGCCGTGGTGACCCGGTGGTGCGGATGCAGGCCGCGGTGGGCCTGGGCCAGGTCTCGCTGCTGCTGGGCGACGGCGCCGCCGCCGACCTGTGGATCGACCAGGCCGTCGAGCTCGCGGAGCGCCTGCAGCACCCGGCCCGGGCCTGGTTGGTACGCGGGTGGCAGGTGATGCGGGTGGCCGGCCGGGGCCAGCTGGAGGCGGCCGTGCAGCTGGCCGGTGAGGTGCTGGAGGAGGGCGTCCGGTGCCACCAGCCCGACGCCTTCACCTGGTACGCCGGTCAGCTCTTCACCCTGCGGTGGCTGCAGGGCCGGCTCCCGGAGCTGATGCCCGACATCGAGGCCCAGGTGGCCGACGTCGCCACGGCGATCCCGTCCTGGTACGCCGCCTACGGGCTGGCCCTGGCGACGGCCGGGCGCCGGGAGGAGGCCCAGGTCATCCTGGACCACTTCGTGGCCACGGAGCTGGGCGACCTCCCCCGCGACATCCTCTGGTTGCACGGCATGTCCTACCTCTGCCAGCTCAGCGCCCACCTCGATGACGCGACGGCCGCCGGGCTGCTGCACCGGGCCCTGCTGCCCTACGCCGGTCTGGTCGCCCACAACGGAACCCTCGACGCGGGGCCGGTCAGCCTGCACCTGGCCGCGGTCGCGAGCACGATGGGCGAGCCGGGGATCGCGGCCGGCCACCGGGAGGACGCGGCGGCGACGGTCCGTCAGCTGGGCTCACCGCTGTGGTTGCGCCACCTCGACGACCTGCTCGTGCATCCCTGACCGGGACTCACGCCCGGGAACCCGAGGCCTCACACCCCCCGGAACCGTGGACTCCGCTTCTCACCGAAGGCGCGCATGCCCTCGGCGACGTCCGCGGTGCGAAGCAGGGCCACCTGGTCGCGACGCTCGCGGGCCAGCGCCGGGTCGAGCTGGTGGAGGGTGGCCGCGTTGATCGCGCGCTTCGTCGCGGCCTGCCCCAGGGGCGCCCCGTGGGCCAGTCGCCGCAGCACGCGGGCCAGCACCTCGTCGTACTCCTCGTCCGGGGCGACGTGGCTGACCAGCCCGGCCTCGTGGGCCTCCCGCCCGGTCAGCGGCTCGGCCAGCAGGGCCATCCGCATCGCCCGGGCGCGCCCGACGGCGGCGGCGACCGTCGCGGTGGCGCCGCCGTCGGGCATCAGTCCGATCCGCGCGAAGGCGAGCACCAGGGAGGTCGACTCGGCCGCGACCGCCAGGTCGCACGCGAGCGCTGCGGACAGGCCGACCCCCGCGGCGATGCCGTTGAGGCCGGCCACGACCGGCTTGTCGCAGGAGGTGATCGCGCGCACCAGTCGGTCGGCGACGTCGAGCGCTCGCTCGTCGAACCGCTCGTGGGCGTCCGACCCGCCCACGTCGGCGCCGGTGCTGAAGGCGGCACCCGTTCCGGTGAGCAGCACCGCGCGCAGGTCGTCCCGCTTGCCCGCCCGCTCCAGCAGCTCGCAGGTGGCCAGCGTCATCTCCGCGTCGAGCGCGTTGAACACCTCGGGTCGGTCGAAGCGGATCGTCAGGACCCGGTCGGCCTCCGTGACGACCAGGCCCGGGACCGGCTCGGGGTGCGTGCTCGTGCTCATGTCCCTCCTCGGCACCACTGGTCCACGAGGGTGGCGACCACCCGCGCGTTCCGGGTGGTGGACACGCCGAGGAGCCGCTCCACCCCCGTCGGGTCGGTCCGACCCGGCACGTACCCCGGGCCGTGCAGGAGGTGGACGGACCGGCCGCGCACCGCCACCCGGGCGGCCCCCTCCGACCGGCCCTCGAGCTCGGCGCGCACCTCGGCGGTCGGCTCCTCGCGCACCAGGTGGACGAAGTGGCGCTCCGCCCCGGGGTACGCCGCCGCCAGCTCCTCGGCGTCGGCGGCGACACCGGCGAGCTCGGTCGTCCCGAAGACGACGGTCGGCACGTCGAACCCCCGGTCCGCGGCGAACGCGGCCTCCAGGGCGTCCTCGACGCGGCGTCGGGACCGCATCGTCGTGCGGAGCCGCAGGTTGCCGGAGTTGATGTGGGTGGCCACGTCGGTGAACCCCGCCTGCTCGGCACAGGCCCGGACCGCCGCCATGGGGAACTTCCGGCGGGCTCCCAGGTTGATGCCGCGCAGGAAGGCGACGTACGTCGGCATGCGCTCATCCAACCACGGGGACTCACGGCCTCCGATCCCTTCCGGGTTTCCTGTGTCACACCAGCGCCCGACGCCGCTAGGGTGCTCCCATGAACCAGCGCGTGCTGACCTCCGCCCTCGCCGCCGCCGCCCTGTCCGTGGGCCTCGCCGGCTGCGCCCAGGACACCGAGACCACCACGACCGAGAGCGGCGTGGAGCTCATCGACGAGACGAAGCTGACCACCTGCACCCACCTGCCGTACAAGCCGTTTCAGTTCACCGAGGGCGACGAGGTGGTCGGCTTCGACGTCGACCTGATCGACCTGGTCGCCGAGGAGATCGGGGTGGAGCAGGAGATCTTCGACACGCCGTTCGAAGGCATCCAGTCCGGCCAGTCGCTCAACACCGGCAAGTGCGACGTCGCCGCGGCGGGCATGACGATCACCGACGAGCGGGCGCGGGTCATCGACTTCTCCGACCCCTACTTCGACGCCTCCCAGGCACTGCTGGTGAAGAAGGACTCCGGGCTCGAGTCGCTGGACGACCTCTCCGGCAAGAAGCTCGGCGTCCAGGACGGCACCACCGGCAAGATCTACGCCGAGGAGAACGCCGGCGACGACGTGGAGCTGGTGCCCTTCGAGGACCTCGCGCTGCTGTCGGCGGCGGTGAAGACCGGCCAAGTCGACGCCGGCATCAACGACAACGGCGTGCTCTACGACTACGTCCAGCAGAACCCCGACATGGCGGTCACCACCGAGTTCGACACCGGCGAGCAGTACGGCTTCGCGGTCCAGAAGGACAGCAACGACGAGCTGCTGGAGACCATCAACCAGGTGCTCGAGGACGCCCGCGAGGACGGTCGCTACGACGAGATCTACGAGAAGTGGTTCGGCGAGAGCCCCAGCAGCTGACCCGGAGCATCCCCGCGACACCGAGGACCCCGCGATGGCGTTGAGCCCCCGCAAGCGAGCCCGCATCGCCCGGGGCGTCCAGTACGCCGTCCTGGCGGCGCTCGTGGCCGGCTTCCTGGTCGTGGCCGACCTGCGCACACTGCAGACGGCGTTCCTCGACTGGGAGATCGCCCGGTCGATGTTCCCGGACGCGCTCACGGTCGCTCTGAAGAACACCGCGCTCTACACCGCGAGCGGCTTCGCCTTCGGGCTGGCGCTGGGCATGGTCCTGGCCCTGATGCGCCTGTCCAGCGTGGGCCCCTACCGCTGGCTGGCCACCGGGGTGATCGAGTTCTTCCGGGGCATCCCCGCCCTGGTGGTGTTCATCGCCCTGGGCTTCGGGGTGCCGCTGGCCTTCCCCGGGTACGGCATCCCGGGCGGCATGCTCGGCACGGTCACCCTGGCCCTGGGGCTGGTCGGCGGGGCCTACATGGCCGAGACGATCCGGGCCGGGATCCAGGCCGTGCCGAAGGGGCAGATGGAGGCGGCCCGCTCGCTGGGGATGTCCTACTCCCGGGCGATGATGTCGATCGTCGTCCCCCAGGCCTTCCGGATCATCCTGCCGCCGCTGACCAATGAGCTGATCCTGCTCACCAAGGATTCCTCCCTGATGTACGTCCTCGGGCTCAGCTACTACGACCAGGAGCTGACCAAGTTCGGGCGGGAGCAGATGAACTCCACCAACAGCCTCACCCCGCTCATCGTGGTCGGGTTGTGCTACCTGATCATCACCGTCCCGCTGTCGATCCTGGTGCGGCGCCTCGAGGCCCGCGCAGGGAAGGCCCACTGATGTCCACACCACCCACGCCCGCCCGCCGCGAGCAGGAGGCCGGCGCCGCGATCGACGTGATCGACCTGCACAAGCACTTCGGGACGGCCGAGGTGCTCAAGGGCATCGACTTCCACGTCGCCCACGGGGAGGTGGTCTGCATCATCGGCCCCTCCGGTTCGGGCAAGTCCACCCTGCTGCGGTGCGTCAACCTGCTGGAGGAGCCGACCTCGGGCCGGATCTTCGTCGAGGGCGTCGAGATCACCGACCCGGACGTCGACGTGGACGGGGTCCGCAGCCGGATCGGGATGGTCTTCCAGCAGTTCAACCTCTTCCCGCACCTGACGGTGCTGCGCAACCTCACCC
>CAZRKV010000058.1:0-13061 GCA_964600305.1 uncultured Nocardioides sp.
GATCTCGCGGACCGCCCGCCGGGCGCGGTTCTTGCGCTTCTTCCAGTCCGACCCGCCGAGCCGGTCCAGGGAGGGCTGCTCCCCGCCGACGTACCGGGTCACCTGGTCGAGGGCGTCGGCCGGGACGAAGAGCCGGTCGGGCGGGGCGCCGCGCTTGGAGGCGCCGTACTCCAGGACGAGGTACTCCCGCACCGCCCCCTGGATCTCGCGGCGCTTCATCTCGACGAACCGGCCGACCCCGTGCTGCTCGTGCACGACGTAGTCGCCGGCCCGGAGCTCGAGCGGGTCGATCTGGCGCTTGCGACGGGCGGGCATCCGCCGCATGTCGCGGGTGGAGGACCGCTGCCCGGAGATGTCCTCGCCGGTGACCAGGACCAGCTTCGCGTCCGGCGCGACGAACCCGTGGTCCAGGCAGCCGGTGGTGACGGTGACCACGGCCTCGGCCGGGTCGGGGACCTCCTGCAGCCGGGCGGGGACCTCGTGCTCCTCCAGCACCTCCACCACCCGCTCCGCGGTGCCGTGCCCCTCGTGGACGACCACCACGCGCATCCCGGTGTCCAGCCAGCCACGGACGTCGGTGACCGCGCGCTCCACGTCCCCGCGGTAGGGGTCGATCGGCGTCGCCGGCACGACCCGGGTCTCGACACCGGTCCCGATCCCGGCCCCGATCCCGGCCTCGTCCGCGGGCTCCCCCGCGGCCTCGGCTCCACTCCCCTCGTCCGCGATGCCGAACGGGCTGACCGACCACCACGACGTCCCCTGGCCCAGGGCGTGCACGCGCACGTCGCCGAGGCTGCGGTAGGAGGCCGCCTGCACGTCGAGCGGGGCCCGCCCACCACCGGCCGCCGCGGCCCAGCTCGCCGCCAGGAACTCCTCGCTGGTGGCCACCAGGTCGTGGGCCCGCCGCCGGGCGCGCTCGGGGTCGAGCACCAGCACGTGGCCGTCCGCGGGCAGCAGGTCGACGAGGAGCTCCATCTCCTCGACCAGCGCGGGGGTCAGCGACTCCATGCCCTCCACGGCGATGCCCGCTGCGATCTTGTCGGTGAGCTCACGCACCTGCGGGTGCTCCTGGCCCAGGGCCGCCGCGCGCTCGCGGACCTCCTCGGTGAGCAGCAGCTCCCGGCACGGTGGCGCCCAGAGGCGCTCGACGGGCTCCCGGGTCCGCTGGTCGGCGACGGAGAAGTAGCGGATCTCGTCGACCTCGTCACCGAAGAACTCCACCCGCACCGGGTGGTCCTCGGTGGGCGGGAACACGTCGACGATGCCGCCACGCACGGCGAACTCCCCGCGCTTCTCCACCAGGTCGACACGGGTGTACGCCGCGTCCGCGAGGCGTCGTACGACGTCCTCGAGCGCCACCTCGGTGCCGGTCGCCAGCCGCACCGGCTCGAGGTCGGCCAGCCCCTTCACCTGCGGCTGCAGGATGCTGCGGACCGGGGCGACGACGACCTGCAGCGGTCCGTCGTCGGGGCCGGTCCCGGGGTGCTTCAGTCGGCGCAGCACCGCCAACCGACGACCGACGGTGTCGCTGCGGGGACTGAGCCGCTCGTGCGGGAGCGTCTCCCAGCTGGGGAACAGGGCCACCCGGGCGGGGTCGACCAGGTCGCCGAGTGCCTGGACCAGGTCCTCGGCCTCCCGCGTGGTCGCGGTGACGGCCAGCACGGTGCGACCCAGGCCGACCAGGCCGTGGACGACGAACGGCCGCAGCCCCGCGGGGCCGGTGAGGTCCAGGGCCCCCGCGGGCTCCTCGCGCGCATCGGCCAGGGCCCGGGCCAGCACGGGTTCGGCGAGGACCGACCGGGAGATCGCCTCGAGCCTGGACACGGCTGGAATCCTACGTCGGCGCCCCGATCACTGGGGTGGGCGGGCCGGGCTCCCGCCCGAGCCACCGCCGTCGCGCTCCAGGGCCCGCCGGTAGACCACGACGGCCGCGAGCTGCGAGCGCACCCCGAGCTTGCGCAGGATCGCCCGGACGTGCGTGCGCACGGTGCCGACGCCCATGCCCAGGTCCACGCCGATCTGGTCCACCCGGCGGCCGCGGTGGAGCGCGTCGAGGACCTCGTGCTCGCGCGGGGTCAGTCGCTCCAGGCGTGCCGTGCGCTGCTCCCGGTCCTCGCGCTCGCGCGCCGCCAGCCAGCGCCGTCGGTCCGCCTCGTCGAGGAGGGACCGGGGCACGCCGCCCCTGATGAGGGGGTGTGGGTCCCCTCGCCGCAGCCGACGCAGCAGCCCGTCCACCTCGGCCAGGCCGATCGACGTCGGCAGCACCCCGAGTGCCCCGGCCTGGACCACGGCCCCACGGGCCGCGTCGTCGGCGGTGTCCGCGAGGACGACCCAGGGGACCTGCGAGGCCTCCAGCAGCCGGACCACGGCCCCGCGCCGGAGGGGGACGTCGAGATCGACGAGCAGCAGTCCCACGTCCGCCTCGCGCATGCCCTCCTGCTGGGCGAGCCGCCGCACCTCGGTCCAGGTCTCCGGCAGGCGTGCGGCCACGACCGAGTGGCCACGCCCGACCAGCGCGGCCCGGACGGTCTCGGCCACGAGCCCACCGTCGGCCACGACGGCCACCCGGCACGCCCGGCCGGAGGCGCCACCGCGCGGCGCATCAACGGGCACGAGGCCCTACACGGTCGCCGCCGCCCCCGTCGGGCGGGCTGTCGCGGCCCGGACCCACCTGGTGTGCTCGCACCGTGCCTCCTGACGCTCCCGACGAGGCCCTCCACCCCGTCGACGGGCCCCGATGGACTCGAGCCCGTGACCCCATGGTGGGGTGGCGAATCGCGCCCGGGACACCCCGCACACCGTGATCCTCAGGATTGGGGAGTCGACCTTGGCGGGAACTGGTCCAGACCAGCCCGGGGGGCCTCCCCCGCGGGATCGTGCGGGAACCTACCCAAAAAGGAGTAAAGGTCCCCAAATTGAGGGTCGGCCGGTCGGCGGCCTCACCTACCGTCACCGACATGGACGCAACGTCGACCCGGCGGGAGGGCCGGAGTGGACGACGCACCTCGGGAAACGTCGACACCCTGAGCCCAGCAGGACCCCGCACACCGTACTCCGACCCCACCGATCGCACCAGCACCACACGCACCACGCGTGTCGGCCGCACCACCCGGGCCGCCTCGCCCGGGTGGGACCCGGATGCCCACCAGTACGCCGCGGCGGCGCTCCCCAGGTGGGCCTGGCCGGCCCTGCTGGCGGTCGCGGCCGCCCCGCCCCTGGTCGCTGCGGCCGTCGTGCCGGAGCACGCCGTGGTCACGGGCCTCACCGTGGCCGCCCTGACCTCGCTCGTGCTGGGTGTGGTCGCCGTGGCCTTCCTCTACGCGACCCGGCTGCTCTCCGGCGAGCCCGGGCACGGTTGGCTGGCGGCGGCGGTCGTCATCGTCGGACTGCCCGAGCTGCCGTTCGCCCTGGCCGTCGCCCTCTCCGAGTCGCCCAGCACGATCTACTCCTCCGGCGAGCTGACCGAGGTCATCGGGACCACCACGATCCTCGCGATGCTGTGGGCTGCGGGCCGCTCCCTGGAGCTGCCGCGCCGGGTGCCGCCCATCGTGGTCGGCGTGGCTGCCGCCGCCGCCATCGCCTCCGTCCGGCTGGCGGGGAGCAACCTCGGGGTCGACGCCTGGCTGGGGCTGCCCGCGGTCACCTGGTCGCAACGCCTGGTGATGGCCCTGGCCGTGGTGTTGCTCGTGCTCGCGATGCGTCGGATCACCTTCGTCGCGCGGCCGGTCCGCCGCCGGCTCCAGATCGTGGCCGCGGGCCTGGGAGCCGGACACGTGCTGGACGCCCAGCAGTTCCCTGCGCTCGCCTGGAACGAGGTCGTCAGCGGCGTGCTCCAGCTGGCCTTCGTGACCCTGCTCCTGGTGGCGGCGGCCCAGATCCTGCTCGCGGCCGTGGCCGAGGACCGGGCCCTCCTCACGGGCCTCGCCGACCGCGCGACGCTGGCCGAGGAGGCCGCCGCCCACGGTGAGGAGGTGATGCACGAGATGCGCTCGACCCTCGGCGGGATCAGCTCGGCCTCGGAGCTGCTGCTGCGCCGGGAGCGCGAGCTGTCCGACCGGCAGCGCGCACTGCTGGAGGACGCCGTGCGCGCCGAGCTGGCACGCCTGGGCAGGATGACGGCGCAGGCGTGCGAGCCCGCCGACACCTTCGGCCTCGACGAGGTCGTCGACCCGGTCGTCGTGGCCCACCGGGCCGACGGCCTGGAGGTCACCAGCCTCGTCGAGGCGGAGCCGGTCCACACCCGGCGGGACCACGTGGCGGAGGTGCTGACCACCCTGCTGCACAACGCCAAGCTGCACGCAGCCGGTCACCCCGTGCGGGTGTCCACCGGCCACCGGTCGGGCTTCGTCGAGCTCCGGGTGCACGACGACGGCCCCGGCATCCCCCCCGACCTGCGACCCGCCCTGTTCGGGCGCGGCGCCCTCGGCCCGGGGTCGCCTGGCAGTGGGCTGGGCCTGCACCTGGCCAAGCGCCTGATGACCGACCTCGGCGGCGACCTGGTCGTCGAGACCGAGCCCGGGCCGGGGACCACGTTCGTCGCCCTCATCCCGGCCCCCCGAGAGCTGGCACGATGACCCCGCAGCCGCGTCCCACGAAGGTGGTGGTCGTCGACGACCACAGCCTGTTCGCCGAGTCCCTCCAGATCGCCCTGGAGATGGAGGGCTACTCCTGCAAGCAGGCCCAGGTCTCGCGTCACCCGTCCCTGGCGGCCCTGCTGGCCGGCCTGCTGCGTTCCCGGCCCCACCTGGTGCTGCTCGACCTCGACCTCGGCGCCGCCGGCGACGCCACCCGGATGATCGAGCCGCTGTCCCAGGCGGGGATCGCGGTGGTCGTGGTCACCGGGAGTGCGGACCGGCTGCGCTGGGGCGAGAGCCTGCGCCACGGGGCCCGCAAGGTGCTGAGCAAGTCCGAGCCCCTCGAGGAGATCCTGATCACGATCCGCCGGGTGGTCAACGGCCTGCCGGTGCTCGGCCGGGAGGAGCGCGACGACCTCCTCCGCATCTGGCACGACGCCCAGGGGGAGATCCAGGCCGACCGCGACCGGCTGCGTCGGTTGACCGCCCGGGAGGCCGAGGTGCTCGGGGAGCTGATGCGAGGACAGACCGTCGCCGACATCGCCCGCCGACGCTTCGTCTCCGAGGCCACGGTGCGTACCCAGGTGAAGGCGGTCCTGTCCAAGCTGGACGTCTCCTCCCAGATCGCGGCCGTCGGGTTGGCACACCGGGCCGGGTGGACGGCGCCCCCCGACGGTGCGGACCCCGCTCCCTCAGGGGTTCACCAACGTTGGTGATGCCTCCCCGCCGACGCTGAGCGAGGCTCGACGCAGGCCCGGTCCACGGGCCGTTCGCGGCACCCGCGGGGGGTGCGGGAGGTCGAGGAGGCGCGGATGAGTCGCACGACCCCTCCCCGACCCGACGCCGACGTCCGCCTCGTCCCGCGCCGGGCCACGGCGCCGGAGGGGACGGGACTCCACGGTGCCCGAACCCCCGCGCGCCGGAGCCGGCGTGCCGCCCACCGTTCCGCGTGGGCCGCCGGCCTCGGAGGGGCCGTGGGGGCAGCCGCGGCCCTGCTGGCCTTCCCCCTCCCCGACCAGGTGTGGCTCTCGGCCCTGGTGTGCCTGGCCTGGGTCCTGCTCCTGGGACACGTGCTCGGGGGCGCCCGGCCCGTCCGCGTGGGCCAGCAGCCGCCGTACCGGCACGTCGTCCGTGCGGGCGCCGTCCTGCTCGTGGGGGCGGCGGCGGCGGGGTACGTCGTCCCCACCTCCCCACCTCCCGTGCAGCTGCTCGCAACCGTCGCCGGGACCGTGGCCGCGGCCCTGCTCGCCGTGGCCGTGACCCACCGGGGGCCTCGATCCCCGCTCCGGGTCGTGGTCGCCGGCCACCACGGCGAGGTCGGCACGGTGATCAGCGAGCTGTGCCGCGCCGACGTCCCGCACATCGAGGTCACCGCCGTCACCGTGGCCGAGACCCGTGACGAGGTGGTCGCCTCGGTGTCCCGGCACGCGGCCGATGCCCTGCTGATCAGCCCGTGCACCCACTTCGACCCGGGCGAGCTCCGACGCACCGGCTGGGACCTCGAAGCGGTCGGCGCCGAGCTGCTCGTCCACCCCGGGCTCGTCGACGTGGCCGAGCACCGCGTCTCGGCTGCCCGGTGGGGGTCCCTGCACGTGGTGCACGTGGCGCGCCCCCGGGGCACGGGCGTCCCGGCTGCCGCGAAGGCCGCGGCCGAGCGGGCCGCCGCCACGCTCGCCCTGGCCCTCGTCGCGCCGGTGCTGCTGCTGCTCATGCTCGCGGTGCGACTCGACAGTCGCGGCCCGGCGGTCTTCCGGCAGCGGCGGGTGGGCCGGGACGGCTCGATGTTCACGATGTACAAGCTGCGCACCATGACCACCGACGCCGAGGCCCGCCGCGATGCCCTGGTGGCGTGCAACGAGGCGGACGGCGCGCTGTTCAAGATCCGGTGCGATCCGCGGGTCACCCGCCTGGGCGGGTTCCTCCGCCGCTACTCGCTCGACGAGCTGCCCCAGCTGGTCAACGTCGCCCTGGGCCAGATGGCGCTCATCGGGCCGCGACCCGCCCTGCCCGCCGAGGTGGCGCAGTACGACGTCGACGCCCGCCGCCGACTGGCCGTCAAGCCCGGACTCACCGGGTTGTGGCAGGTCTCGGGCCGGTCGGACCTGCCGTGGGCCGAGGCACTGCGCCTGGACCTGGACTACGTCGACAACTGGTCACCGGCGATGGACGCGAACATCCTGCGTCGCACCGCCCGTGCGGTGCTCGGCCACCAGGGCGCCTACTGAACCGGGCCCTCAGCGGCTGAGGACCACCGAGGAACCGTGGCCGAACAGGCCCTGGTTCGCGGTGATGCCGACCCGGGCCCCCTCGACCTGGCGCCCGGTCGCCTGCCCGCGCAGCTGCCAGGTGAGCTCGCACACCTGCGCCAGCGCCTGGGCGGGGACGGCCTCGCCGAAGCAGGCCAGGCCGCCCGAGGGGTTGACCGGGACCCGCCCACCGATCGTCGTCTCGTCGCGGCGGACCAGGTGCTCGGCCTCGCCGCGCCGGCACAGGCCGATGTCCTCGATCCAGTCCAGCTCCAGGGCGGTGGACAGGTCGTAGACCTCGGCGACGTCGACGTCCTCGGGGCCCAGGCCCGCCTCCTCGTAGGCAGCCCGGGCGATGGACTCCTTGAAGGTCGCCTCCCCGGCCGGGACCGCGGCCGTCGACTCGGTGGAGAACAGGGGCATGTCGATGACCGTGTTCGGGAAGCTCGGCGTCACCGTCGAGACCGCCCGCACCCGCACCGGTTCGGTGAGCCCGTGCCGTCGGGCGTACTCCTCCGAGACCAGCACCACCGCGGCACCGCCGTCGGAGGTGGCGCAGATGTCGAGCAGGTGCAGGGGGTCGGCCACCATCGCCGACCCGAGCACGTCGTCGACGCTCACCTCCTTGCGGTAGCGCGCGTAGGGGTTCGCCGTCCCGTGCCGGGCGTTCTTCACCTTCACCCGGGCGAAGTCCTCGGGGGTCGCTCCGTAGAGGTCCATCCGGCGCCGGGCGTAGAGCGCGAAGTACGCCGGGTTGGTCATCCCCAGCAGGCGGAACCGCAACCAGTCGGGGTCGTCCCACCGCTCCCCCGCGTTCGGGGCCAGGAACCCCTTCGGTGTGGTGTCCGCGCCCACCACCAGTGCGACCTCGCTCTGCCCCGCCAGGATCCGCGACCGGGCGGTGTCCAGCGCCTGGGCACCGGTCGCGCAGGCGGCGTACGACGTCGCGACGCGGGCGCCGTTCCAGCCCAGCGCCTGGGCGAAGGTCGACCCGGCGACGTAGCCGGCGTACCCGTTGCGCACGGTCTCGCCACCCACGACGAGGTCCACGTCGGTCCACGCGACACCCGCGTCGGCCAGGGCGTCCCGGGCCGCCGCGACCCCGTACCGGACGAAGGAGTGTCCCCACTTGCCCCACGGGTGCATGCCCACCCCCGCGACCGCCACCTGCGCGTTCATGCGCTCACCGGCTTCCACTTCCACACCAGCTTCTCCCCGTCCTCGTCGGTCCACCCGGCCTCGACCACCAGCTCCACCGGGGACCCCACCTCGACGTCGGCGACGCCGTACCCGCGCGCCATCTGGCCGAGCACGACGATGCCCTCGGACAGCTCGACCGCGGCCAGGGCGAACGGCTGGAAGGGGTCGTCGACCGGGAGGTAGGGCGCAGGCGGCTGGTACTGCGCGTCGGTGTAGGACCAGACCGTGCCGGTGCGCGAGAAGCGGTACTCCTCGAACTCCTCCCCCACACAGGCCGGGTTCTTGCAGAAGTCCTCCTCCCGGGGGAAGAAGACCGTGCCGCACTGGGTGCAGCGGGTGCCCAGCAGGCAGGGCCGGTCACCGGTGGTGAACCAGCCCTCGATGGCAGGAGTCGCCCTCATCACTCAACCCGTCCGCGTCCGGAGAACTAGAACAGGTTCCAGTATAGGGGTGGGGCACGCTCCTGTCCCGGCGCGTCCCACCCACCGGCATCACTCCACGCCGTGGCGCTCGATGAAGCCCAGGATCGAGTCCGCCAGCTCCGGGCGGCAGACCACGAGGTCGGGGAGGTAGACGTCGGGCTGGTTGTAGCGCAGCGGGGACCCGTCGACCCGGGAGGTGTGCAGGCCCGCGGCCCGGGCCACCGCGACCGGTGCGGCCGAGTCCCACTCGTACTGTCCGCCCGCGTGCACGTAGGCGTCGCTCACGTCGCGCACCACCGACATCATCTTCACACCGGCCGACCCCATCGGCACCAGCTCGGCGCCGAGCTCCGCGGCCAGGGCCTCCACGAACGCCGGGGGGCGGGTGCGCGAGACGGCGATGCGTGGCCGCTCCGCCGTGGGTGGCGCGACGGCCGGCGGCTCACCGGTGTTGAAGGTGCGCCCCAGGGACGGCTGCGCCACGGCTCCGGCGACCAGCTCGCCGCGGGCCCACAGGGCGACGTGGACCGCCCAGTCGTCCCGCGGGACCTCGGAGAACTCCCGGGTGCCGTCGAGGGGGTCGATGATCCAGACCCGGTCGGCCTCCAGGCGCGCCCGGTCGTCGGAGGCCTCCTCGGAGAGGACGGCGTCGGCGGGCCGGTGCTCGGCCAGCAGCGCCGCCATCAGCTCCTGGGAGGCGGCATCACCGGCGTCCTTGAGCTCCTTGCCGGACAGCCCCTCCTCCCGGACCTCGAGCAACCGCCGTCCGGCGGCGCCGGCGAGCCAGGTCGCGAAGGCATGGTCGTCATCGGTGGAGTCGGCGGGGGGCTGGGGCAGTCGGCTCACGCCGACATCCTCGCACGCGGGACTCACCCGCCGGCGGCCTCCCGGGGCCGGCCGCCGCCCAGGACCTCCAGGGCCCGGCGCAGCTCGGTGCTGGAGGTGTGGACGGTGTAGGGGAAGTAGCAGACCTCCACGCCGCACCGCGCCATGTCAGCCTCCAGCCGGTCACCCTTGGAGGTGCCGCGCCAGTCGTCGCCCTTGAAGATCCGGTGGAACCCGACCGCCTCCCACGCCGCCACCTTGCCCGGGACCGTCTCGGCGTGCACCGCGTCGACCACGTCCACGTGCCGCACGATCTCCATCCGCTCCCGGAACGGGATGAACGGGCGCACCCCCTTGGCCAGCTCGCACATCTCGTCGCTGACCACCCCCGCCACCAGCACGTCGCACT
This sequence comes from uncultured Nocardioides sp., assembly GCA_964600305.1. Lineage (GTDB taxonomy): Bacteria > Actinomycetota > Actinomycetes > Propionibacteriales > Nocardioidaceae > Nocardioides. Next base: position 9,677 of record CAZRKV010000058.1, read on the forward strand.
GGGCGCGCGCGTGCTGGAGCACGTTGAGGTGGCCGACGTGGAAGAGGTCGTAGACCCCGGGTGCGTAACCGATGATCCGGCCCATGCGTCCCCCCTGCTCGGCACTCGGACCCCCAGCATCGGTGCCTCGCGCCGGAACCACCTCCCCAATCTGGGGGTAATGCGCGAACTCGGCCCACGGGGGTGCGCGGGCCCTGCCACGGTTCCACCAGGAGCCCAGACGTGGGGGAGGTTGTGCGTGTCGACCCAGGCCAGGACCGTGCTGGTGGCCAACCCGGGACTCGACGTCTACGGGTCGGACCTGCAGCTGCTGCAGAGCGTGGCCGCCCTGGCGGAGGATCGGCGTGTCGTGGTCACGACGCCCACGCCCGGACCGCTCGGGGACCGGCTGCGCGCCGCCGGCGCCGAGGTCCGCCACGTCGACTACCCGGTGCTGCGTCGTGCCGACATCGGGGGCCTGGCCACCGGTCGGCTCGCCGCCCGGGTCGCTCGAGCCCTGCCGGGCATGGTGCGGACGATCGAGCACCTCGCCCCCGAGGTCGTCTACGTGAACACGGTGACGTTGCCGTGGTGGCTGGTCGCCGCGCGCCTGGCGCGACGGCGGATGGCCGTAGGTGGACCGGGCCGCGGACCCATCCGGGTCCTGTGCCACGTGCACGAGACGGAGGCGGCCGACCGCCCCGCCGTACGCCGCGCCCTGCTCGCTCCGTTGCGCCTGGCCGACGTCGTGGTGCTCAACAGCCACACCTGCCTGGCCGCCAACCTCGCCGTCCAGCCCTCGCTGGCCGACCGGGCCCGCGTCGTGTGCAACGGTGTCCCGGGCCCGGCGCACCAGCCGGAGCCGCCTCGGTGGGACGGCGGGCTACGGCTGGTGACCGTGGGCCGCCTGTCGCCACGGAAGGCCCCCCACGTCTCCCTGGCCGTCCTGGCCGAGCTGCGGGCCCGGGGGTGGGACGCCACCCTGGACCTGTGCGGCTCGCCGGCGCCGGGACAGGAGGCCTACCTCCGTGGCCTCCACGCGCGCGCTGCCGAGCCCGACCTGGCCGGAGCGGTCTTCTTCCGCGGCTACGAGGACACCGTGTGGCCGGCCCTGGAGCACAGCCACGTCTTCCTCGCCCCGTCGACCGGCGAGTCCTTCGGCAACGCGGTGGTGGAGGCCCAGCTGGCGGCCCGGCCGGTCGTGGCGACCGACGTCCCCGGCCACGACGAGACGGTGCAGCACGGCCGCACGGGCCTGCTCGCCCGCGTGGGTGACACCTCGGCGCTGGCGGACGCGGCCGAGCGGCTCGTCGTCGACCACGACCTGGCGGACCGACTCGCCCGCGGCGGCCGCGACCGGGCCCACCGGCTCTACCACCCCGACCGCTACCGCGACGAGGTGCGGTCGCTCCTCGACGAGCTCACCGAAGGGGTCACCGGAAGGAGGCCCGTCCGTGGTGGTCGCTGATCCCCGCACCCGCACCCGCACCCGTGCGGGTGGGTACCGGGCGGACCTGGCTGCCCTCCGCGCCGCCCAGAAGCCCGCGACCGGGACCGCGGCGTACTCCCGACACGTGAACCGGCCCGCGGGTCGCCGGGTGGCCGCGGCCGTCCACCAGGTGGGGATGACGCCCAACATGGCCACCGTGGCGAGCGCCGCCCTGTCGGCGGCCGGCCTCGCCGTGCTGGCGCTGGCCGAGCCCACCTGGTACGTCGGCGTGGCCGTGGCGGTGCTGCTGGCGGCGGGCTACGTGATGGACTCGGTGGACGGGCAGCTCGCCCGGCTCTCGGGGCGCGGCACCGTGAGCGGGGAGTGGCTGGACCACACGGTGGACACCGTCAAGACCTCCGTCCTGCACCTCGCGGTGCTGGTCTCCTTCTACCGGTACCCGCCGGCCGAGGGGGACTGGGTGCTGGTGCTCCCACTCGCCTTCCAGGTCGTGGCCATGGTCGAGTTCTTCGGCCAGATGTCGATGCCCGCGCTGCGGGCGCGGAGCCCGGGCCGTCGAGTCGAGCGGGCCCCGGGCGCCGAGCACCCGTGGCGGCGCTGGCTCCTCCTCCCCGACGACTACGGAGCGCAGTGCTGGGCCTTCGTCCTCCTCGGCTGGGGGACGGGCTTCCTGGCGCTCTACACCGCGCTGCTGCTCGCCGAGGCGGTCCTCGTGGCGGGCGCGCTCACCCGGTGGTGGCGGGAGCTGCGCCGGATCGACGAGGCGAGTCGGGCGGCGCCGTGACCGGCCCACGGATCCCCGGACCGGCCGTCGCTGCCCTGGGCGCCCAGGTGACGCTGGCGGCCGGGAGCTTCCTGGTCCAGGCGGTCGCCGCCCGGGAGCTCGGGGCCAGCGGCTTCGGCACCTTCGCGATCCTGTTCGGCGCGGTGGTGATGGCGACGGCGGTCTCCAGCGGCCTCGTGGGTGACTCCCTCACCGTGCTCGAGCGTGGCCGCCCGGAGGTGCACGCCGCCCTGTGGCGGGTGGGCGGCTCGACCGTGACCGTCGCCGCGGTGACGGCCGCCGTGCTGGCCACCGCGGCCGGCCAGCCGCTCGGACGCAGCCTCGTGTTCGCCGTGGTCGTGGCCGCGTTCATGGTCGGGGACCTCGGCCGCCGCGTGCTCATGGCGCAGCTGCGGTTCTGGCGACTGGCCGCGGTCGACCTGGCCGCCGCCACGGTCGGGATCAGCGTCGCCCTGGGGGCGTCCCTGCTGCGGTCGCCGACGGTGGAGCACTACCTGCTCGCGGTGCTGGCCACCCAGGTCGTGACGATCACGCTGGTGGCCCTCGCCGTCCCGCGCCCGGCACGCGTCCGACCAGGGGTCGGGTGGGGTGAGTGGCGCCGGGTGGTGGCCTACGGCAGCTGGCGGGCCGCCCAGCAGTTCGTCCGCCCCACGGCCCTCAACCTCACCCGATGGGTGGTCCTCCTCGCTGCCGGCCAGGCCGCGGTCGGCGAGCTCGAGGCCGCGCGCCTCCTGGTGGCCCCCGCCATGCTGCTGGTCCAGGGGCTGGGCAGCTACCTGTTCTCCTCCTACGCCGCCGACCGGGCCGCGGGTACGGCGGCCCTGTTGCGGCGCGCGGACCGCGGCGCCGTGGTGATGCTGCTCGGGGCGCTGCTGGTGGGTGCGCTGGTGGCCGGCACCCTGCCCGTCACCGGAGACCTGCTCACCGACGGCCGCTACCCCCTCACCGTGCTGGCCGTGCTCGGGTGGAGCTCCTACGCCGCTTCGTGCGCGGCCGTCCTCCCCTTCGGCTCGCTCGCCGCGGTCGGAGGACGGCAGCGGCTGGTGCTCGGGGTGCGGTTGCTCGACAGCACCGCGTCGGTCGCCCTCGTCGCCCTGGTCGTCCTGGGGCTGGGCGCGGAGGCCGACTGGGCGCCCTGGCTCCTGTCCTGCGGGTCCTTCGCCGGTGGATGG
>CAZRKV010000059.1:0-7954 GCA_964600305.1 uncultured Nocardioides sp.
GGAGCTGATGCGCCACATCCGCAACCCTATCGGGTTGAAGCTGGGCCCGTCCACCAGCCCCGACGACGCCCTGGCGCTCGCCGAGCGCCTCAACCCCGACAACGAGCCGGGGCGGCTCACCTTCATCACCCGCTTCGGGGCGCACAAGATCCGCGAGGGCCTGCCCGAGGTGGTCGAGAAGGTCACCGCGGCCGGCGTCCAGGTGGCGTGGGTGTGCGACCCCATGCACGGCAACACCTTCGAGGCGTCCTCGGGCTACAAGACCCGGCGCTTCGACGACGTCATCGACGAGGTCCAGGGCTTCTTCGACGTGCACCGCTCGCTGGGCACCTGGCCCGGGGGCGTGCACGTGGAGCTCACCGGTGACGACGTCACCGAGTGCGTCGGGGGAGGCGAGGCCCTCAACGAGACCGACCTGCACAACCGGTACGAGTCGGTGTGCGACCCCCGGCTGAGCCGGCTGCAGTCGCTGGAGCTGGCCTTCCTCGTGGCGGAGATGCTGCAGAAGGCCTGACTGGTCTGCCGAGATCAGGGCGTTCGCAGCTCCTCGTCCAGCGCCTCCACGAACGCGCTGACCCGGCTGCGGCCTTCCGGGGCCCGTGGGTAGCGCCGAAGCACCTCGACCAGGAGCGGCGTGGCCCGTGCGGCCGCGCGAGTGATGTGCTCCCCTCCGAGAGAGGGGTCGCCGGTCTCGAGCTCTTCGGCGTACGCCGCGTGAGCGTCCGCGCGGAGGATGTGGCCGAGCTGGTCGGCCCGGGCGAACGGATGGAGGTACGCGGCTGCCGCGGCATCGCCGGCCGCGTGCGCGGCGTGCTTCGCGGCTCCTGTGGATGCGTCCGCGGCCGCCCGGTGAGCGTCGAGGGCCGTCACCCGCTGGAGCCTGGTCCGTGGTGCCCCGTTCGCGAATTCCCACGCCGCCTCGATGGCGGCTCTCGGGCGCCTGTCTCCGGGATCGGCGCGCTCGAAGACGTCGAGGACTTCCTGGGCTCCCCGGACTGCGAAGCGCGCGACCTCGCGCAACTCACCCAGGGTGAGCTCGAAGTAGTCGTCCGGAGCAACCGCCACGAGGCCATTGTCGCCCTCGTGAGGTCGTCCCCGGACTCGAGGGGCCCTTGCCCGCGGGCGCGAACTCCGGCACCGGCCGAGGCGGTCGAGCTCCTCGGGCACCGCAAGGGCCCGGTGAGGAGTCGAGCGACTCGACCACACCGACGCCTGCGACGAGCACGGGCCACCGGGCCAGACCACCACCGACAACGCCGGGCCCAGGACCCGCCACCACCACCGGATCAAGCCCCGCGGCCCGCTGCGGGTGCGACGACCCCGACCCGGTGTCCACGTCTGGCGGACCCGGCACCAGCGCTACCGGGTGACCGACCACCGGGGGACCCGCCGGGTCCCGCGTCACCTGGGCCAGGCGGTCCACACCGGCTCGGCAGGCGAGGCACGGTGGGCCGCCCACCTCCTCGACCATTGCCGAGCGTGACTAGGTTGGGACGGTGATCGACCTGCGCAGCGACACCGTCACCCGCCCCACCAACGCGATGCGCGTGGCCATGGCCCGGGCCGAGGTCGGCGACGACGTGTACGGCGAGGACCCCACCGTCCGCGAGCTCGAGGAGCGGGTCGCAGGCCTGTTCGGCCACGAGGCCGCGCTGTTCATGCCCACCGGCTCGATGGCCAACGTCCTCGCCGTCCGCACCCTCCTCGGCCCCGGGGAGGAGATCCTCTGCGAGGCCGACGCCCACATCGCTCGCGCCGAGCTCGGCGCCCACGCGGCGTACACCGGGGTCACGATGCGCACGTGGAGCGCCGGCGGCGCGATCGACCTCCCTGCCATCGAGCGGCTCTTCGCCCCGGACCTGGGTCCCTTCTTCGTCCCCACCCGCGCGGTCTCCGTGGAGAACACCCACAACTTCGCGGGGGGCCGGGTGCTGCCGCTGGCCGACCTGCAGGCCCTGCGCGGCTTCGCCGACCGGGTCGGCGCCGCGGTCCACCTCGACGGCGCCCGGATCTTCAACGCCCACGTGGCCACCGGCGTCCCGCTGGCCGCCTACGGCGCGATCGCGGACGTGATGGCCGTCTGCCTGTCCAAGGGGCTGGGGGCACCCATCGGGTCGTTGACGATCGGGTCCCGCGCCGCCATCGAGGAGACCCGGGTGTGGCGCAAGCGGATGGGTGGCGGGATGCGGCAGGTCGGGGTGCTGGCGGCCGCCGGGCTGCACGCCCTCGACCACCACGTCGACCGGCTCGGGCAGGACCACGAGCACGCGCAGGTGCTGGCACAGGCGTGCGGGGTCGATCCGGCGCAGGTCGACTCCAACATCGTCGTCGTCGAGCGGGACGATGCCCCGGAGGTGGTGGCCGCCGCCGCGGAGGCCGGCGTCCGCATCGCCGCCGTCGGGCCCCGGGCCGTGCGCCTGGTCACCCACCTGGACGTGGACGCGGAGGCGACGGCGCGGGCTGCGGACGTGCTGTCCCGGGTGCTCGGCACCTGACGCGCGGCGGGGGAGGGGTCAGCGCACCCGTTCGCCGGCGCCGACCCGGTCCAGCGTGGCCGGCAACCGGCGGACCGCCTGGGCCAGCTCGCGCAGCTCGCCGCCGAGCAGCGCCTGCGGGCCGTCGCACAGGGCGTGCTCGGGATGCGGGTGGACGTCGACGATGACCCCGTCCGCCCCGGCCGCGATCGCGGCCCGCGAGAGCGGGACGACCAGGTCCTTGCGGCCGGCCGCGTGCGAGGGGTCCACGATCACGGGGAGGTGGCTGGTCGACTGCACGACCGGCACCGCCGAGATGTCGAGGGTGTTGCTGGTGGTGGGCTCGAAGGTGCGGATGCCGCGCTCGCAGAGCACCACGTCGAGGTTGCCCCGCTGGGCGATGTACTCCGCGGCCATCAGCCACTCCTCGATGGTCGCGGTCATCCCGCGCTTGAGCAGCACCGGCTTCCCGGCCGCCCCGACCGCCTGCAGCAGCCCGAAGTTGGCCATGTTGCGGGTCCCGACCTGGAGCATGTCCGCGTGCTCCGAGACCACCGCGACGTCCCGGGCGTCGACCACCTCGGTCACGACCGGCATCCCGGTCGCCTCGCGGGTGCTCGCCAGGATCTCCAGGCCCTCCCGGCCCAGCCCCTGGAAGGCGTAGGGCGAGGTGCGCGGCTTGTAGGCCCCGCCCCGCAGCAGCGTGGCCCCGGCCGAGGCGGCCATCCGGGCGGCTGCGAGGGTCTGCTCGGCGCTCTCCACCGCGCACGGCCCGGCGATGAAGGTGAAGGTCTCCGGCCCGATCGGCACCTGGTGGCCGGGTGGACCGACCCACACCGTCGAACGTTCCGGGTGGTGCTGGCGGCTCACCAGCTTGTACGGGTCCGAGATCCGGTGGACGTCCACCACGCCCGGCAACGTGCGCAGGTTCAGGTGGTGGAAGGACTCGATGTCGCCGACCAGTCCGATGATGGTCCGCACGACGCCGCGGGAGACGAACGCCTCGCCACCCACGCCCCGCACCCGGTCGACGACACCCGCGACGTCGGCGTCGCTGGCATCGGGGGACATCACGATGACCATGGGGTTCCCTCCGCTCGACGTCGGCCCCCGCGAGGCTATCGGCCCCCCGAACCGCTCAGCGGGGGGCTTCCGCCATCCGGGACCGCGCCTCCGCGGCGTAGTCCTCGAGGTCGTGCTCGAACATCCGCCGGGTGGCGTCGTAGCTGAACCCCCCGAAGATCTGCCAGGCCCACTGCCCGGGCAGGCTGCGGGCGCCCATGTCCGCGATGGTGGTCTGGGACAGCCGGGACTCCTCCCGACCCGGCCTCGGTGTCAGCGAGAACGAGGTGAGGATCCGGTCGTGGCCCAGCCGGGTCTCGAGCTGGGTGCGCAGCGGTGGGTCCGCCGCCAGCACGTGCAGCTCCTCCCGGCCGTGGTGGCCGAACATCGTGCGCTTCTCCACCCAGGTGGTGCCGACGTCGTACGGGCCCTCGGTGAGCAGTCGGCTCTCCGTGACGCTGCGCAGGATCCGGGCCCGGCCCCCGACGTCGGTGAGCACCCCCCAGATCACCTCGGGCCGGGTGGGGACCACCGTGTGGACGTGGATGACGTGACCGGTCATCAGGCCTCCTCGTGCTCGGCCCTCCCCGCGACCATCGTGCCCCCGGCCCGCGGGGGCAGCAACCCTCAGGCCGCCTCGGCACGCAGGCGCTGGAGGAGGGGGAGATCGGGGTCGTCGACGTCCCGGGAACCGGGCGTCTCGAGCACGAAGGGCACGCCGGCCGTGGCCGGGTGGGCGAACAGCTCCCGGAACGCGCCCTCGCCGATGTGTCCCTGCCCGATCTTCTGGTGCCGGTCGCGGCAGGACCCCCGCACGTCCATCGAGTCGTTGGCGTGCACCAGCCGCAACCGCTCCGGACCGGCCACCTCCACCAGGCGGTCGACGGTCTCCGTGGCCCCGCCCGGCTCGTCGAGGGGGCTGCCCGCGGCGAAGACGTGGCAGGTGTCCAGGCAGATCCCCGCCCGCGGGTGGTGGTCCACCGCCGCGAGGTAGGCGCCCAGGTCCTCCACGCCGGCGCACAGCGAGCGCCCCTGGCCGGCCGTGGGTTCGAGCAGCAGCCAGGGTGAGTGCTCGTCCAGCTGCTCCAGCACCGGCAGCAGCCCCTCGCGCACCTGGCGCATCGCCGCGTCGTACGCCGCCCGGGAGCCGCTGGGGTCCACGAAGGACCCGGTGTGCACCACCACCCCCTCGGCCCCGATCTCGACCGCGCGCCGCAGGTTGTGCGCGACCACGGCGACCGACTTCTCGTACGTCGCGGGGGTGGGGCTGCCCAGGTTGACCAGGTACGGCGTGTGGATGAACGTGCGCATCCCCGACTCGGCGGTGAGCCGGGCGAACTCCTCGTCCACCGCCGGCTTGCCCGGCGACAGGGCCCAGCCGCGGGGGTTGCCGACGAACACCTGCAACGTCTCGGCCCCGATCTCGCGGGCCCGGGCCAGCGCGCCGGTCACCAGCCCGGTGCCGACCTTGAGGTGGGTGCCGATCGGGTTGCGGAGAGCGGCGTCAGGGGCGGGGCCAGCGGTGTGGGCAACGGCGGGATCGGTCTCGGGCACGCCGGAACCGTAGTTCCCCGCCGGCGGCCGGGCGCCGGCGGGGCGGCTCACACCAGGGTGAGCGTGACGGTGCTGCCCCTCGGGGCCTCCTGGCCCTCGCCGGGGGAGACCGAGGCGACGTACCCGAGGCCGAGGTGGAGCCGGTGCTGCTCGGTCCGGACCTCGAACCCGAGGTCCTCCAGCTCCTTGCGGGCCGCCTCGACGCCGCTGCGGACCAGGCCGTCGGGGATCGTCACCAGCTCCGGGCCCCGCGAGACCACCAGCTCGACCGACTCCCCGCGCACGAGCGTCCCGGAGGACGGGGACTGGGAGACCACCCGGCCCTCGGCGACCTCGTCGTGGAACTCCTCCCGGGCGGTGACCTCGAGGCCCTGGTCCTCGAAGTGGGCCGTGGCCCGGGCGGCCGGCTCGCCGGTGAAGTCACGCACCGTGATCGGCTTGGGGCCCTTGCTCACGACCAGGTCCACCGGGGTGTCCGGTCGCAGCGACGTGCCGGGCTCCGGGTCGCTGCGCAGGACCGACCCGGTCGGCAGCTCGTCGTGGAAGCGCTCGGTGGTGGAGCCGACGGCGAGGTTGCGGTTGGACAGCATCGTCTCCGCCCGCTCCAGCGGCCGGCCGCGCAGGCGGGGCACGTCGTACCGCTCCGGGCCCAGGGACAGGGTGAGGGTCACCGTGCCGCCGTCGAGGACCTTCTCGCCGGGCTCCGGGCTGGAGGCCAGCACCTGGTCCGCGGGGACGTTCTCCGAGTACGCCGGCTGGCCGATCTCGGCCTCCAGGCCGGCCTTCTGCAGCCGGTCCACGGCCTCGGCCTCGGTGAGTCCGAGCACCGCCGGGCTGGGCGTGTAGCGGCCCACGGTGAACCACCAGGTCCCGGCCCCGGCCGCCAGCACCAGCAGCACCGCCACCAGGACCAGGGCGGGTCCCCGGCGGGAGCGGCGCCGGGCCACCGGCGCGGTGGGGGGCGGCTCCTGCCAGGCCGTGGTGGGCTCGTGCTCCTCCGACGGCGCGGCCTCCTCGCGGTCCTCGTCCGCGCGGGCGAGCGCCGCCATCCGGGTGGGGTCCGGGTCGTGCAGGCCGACGGTGTCGTCCGACACCCGCGGGGGGAGCAGGTCCTCGGTGAGCTCCTCGTCCTCGTCCACCCCGTGGGCCAGCGCGTGGGCGACCCGGTGGAGCTGGTGCTGCAGGACCACGGCGTCGGCCGGGCGCAGGTCGCGTTCCCGCGCCGTGGCGCGGGCGACGAGCGCGTCGACGTACGCCGGGAGGCCGTCGACGAGCGCCGAGGGGGGCGGGACGTCCTCGTGCACGTGCCGGTAGGCGACCTGGATCGGGCTCTCGCCCTCGTGCGGCTTCCGTCCGGTGAGCAGCTCGTGCAGGATCACGCCGACCGCGTAGACGTCCGCGCGCGCGTCCGCCCGGCCGTCCACCAGGAGCTCCGGCGCGAGGTAGGAGACCGTCCCCAGCAGGATCCCGGTGGTGGCGGTGTGGTGGGTGTCGGTGCTGACCGCCTTGGCCAGGCCGAAGTCGGCGACCTTGACCCGGCCGTCGTCGGCGATCAGCACGTTCTCCGGCTTCACGTCGCGATGGACGAGCCCGGCACGGTGCGCCGCCCCCAGCGCCGAGAGGACGGGGTCGACCAGCGCCAGCGCGCGGGCGGGGGAGAGCGGGGCCTCCTCGCGGACCACGTCGCGCAGGGTGCGGCCCGGGACGTACTCCATCGCGAGGTAGACGGAGCCGTCGTCCTCGCCCTGGTCGTAGACCGCGACCACGTTCGGGTGCGAGAGCCGGGCCGCGGCCCGCGCCTCCCGGGCGAAGCGAGCGGTGAAGTCCCCGTCGTCGGCGAGTCCGGGGTGCATCACCTTGATCGCGACCGTGCGGTCGAGCCGGGTGTCGGTGGCCTCGTGGACACTGGCCATGCCGCCGCGGGCGATCCGGCGGCCGATGCGGTACCGGCCGTCCAGGAGCCGACCCACGAGCGCCCCGTCGTCCGCGCGGCCGTCGCGACCGTCGGAACCGCCGCGTGGGCGGGCCTCGGTTCGTGGCACCACGTGACTCCTGTCTACCGGATGGGGGCGTTCCGGCCGGGCCCATGGTACGGCGCGGGGTGCCCGGGGTGGGTCACCCGCTCGGTGGCAGCCCCTGCGCGAGCCGGTCCCGGATCGCCCGGACGTTGCGCACGTAGGGCCTGGTCTCGTCGTAGAGCCCGTGCTCGCGGACGGCGCCCAGGCCCTGGTAGTACGCGGCCACCTGCCGACGTGGTCCGGCGGTCTGCTCGCCCAGGACGTCCAGCAGGAGCACCCCGGCGGTGGCGTTGTCCTGCAGGTCGCGCGGGCGCAGGTCGCGACCGGCGTACAGCGACATCCACTCCGCGGTCCCGGGCAGCACCTGCATCGCCCCGACGGCGCCTGCGGGGGAGGTCACGTCCTGCTGCCAGCCCGACTCCTGCCAGGCGACCGCGAGGGCGAGGTCCGCGTCCACCCCGTGGTGGCGGGCCGTCCGGGCGATGGTCTCGCGCACCTCGCCGCGCGGCGTACCCGCGTCCTGCTGCCGGGAGTCGCCTGCGGCCTGCGGCCGGGAGCCGCCGGAGTCCGCCACGGCCTCGTCGACCACGGGGATCCGCAGCTCCTGGCCGACCACGATGGAGGCGCCGGGCCCGAGGTCGTTGAGCTCGATGAGCTCGCGTGTCCAGGCCCGGTACCGGGTCGCGAGCCCGGTCGCGGTGTCACCGGGCTGGGCGACGTGCTCGACGATCGTCCGTCCGGGGGGCAGCTCGTCGGTGGCCGCGGCGGGCGGGGCGACCACGGTCACCAGGCCGAGGGCGAGCGAGGCCAGGCCCAACGAGACCGGGCCCAACGAGACCGGGCCCA
>CAZRKV010000059.1:8054-12972 GCA_964600305.1 uncultured Nocardioides sp.
GTCAGCGGGCCTGTCAGCGGGTACGCCGCGTGGCCGCGCCGGCCAGCTCGCGCAGGCCGTCACGGGCCACGGTGCTGATGTCGGCACCGTCCAGGGCCACCAGGGCGTGCCGGACCAGGTCGTCGATGACCTGCTCCACCTGGTCGTGGGCACCCGAGGACCGGATCAGCTCGCGGAGCTGGCGCACCTCCGCCTCGGTGAGCGGGTGGCCGAGCGAGCGGTCCAGCAGCGCCGCCTCGACCGGTGTCGCCGCGTCCAGGGCCAGCGCCACCAGCACGGTCCGCTTGCCCTCCACCAGGTCGTCCCCGGCGGGCTTCCCGGTCGTCTCCGGGTCGCCGAAGACGCCGAGCAGGTCGTCGCGCAGCTGGAACGCCTCACCCAGGGGGAGGCCGAAGCGGCCGAGCGTGTCGAGGGCGTCGGCCGACCCTCCCGCGAGCGCCGCCCCCACGTGCAGGGGTCGCTCGATCGAGTACTTCGGCGACTTGTAGCGCAGCACGGTCATCGCGGTGTCCACGTCGGCCCGGCCCCGCGCCTGCACCGAGACGTCGAGGAACTGCCCGGCCACGACCTCGCTGCGGCACAGGTCGAACACCTCGAGCGCGGGGGCCACCTCGGCCAGCGGGAACCCGCACCGGCGCAGCAGCTCGTCGGCCCAGGTCAGCAGCAGGTCGCCCAGCAGGATGGCCGCGGCGGCGCCGTACTGGATCGGGTTCCCGGACCAGCGCTGGGCCCGGTGCTCGGCCTCGAAGGTGCGGTGGGTCGCGGGGCGTCCACGCCGGGTGTCGGAGGCGTCCATGAAGTCGTCGTGGATCAGGGCGCTGGCGTGCAGCAGCTCCAGGGCCGCGCAGGCGCGCAGCAGCGCCGTCTCGTCGGGCACCTCCGGGCGCACGCTGCGGTATCCCCAGTAGCAGAAGGCCGCCCGGAGGCGCTTCCCGCCGGACACGGCCTCGCGGGCCTGCTCCAGCAGGCGCCCCGCGTCGGGTCCCAGCGGAGCGAGGCGATCGGCCTGCTCGTCGAGGAAGGAGTCGAGCGTGTGCTGGATCGCGGCACGGAAGTCGGCGTCCCGAGCGGGTTCCGGTGGGGTCACGCGGCCGAGCGTAGTGGGTGCCCGTCCGACCCGGACGGTGGACGCGGGCGGGGCCACGTGGCGGGTGCTCCTACGATGCCCTGCATGGCCGACGATCGCCGACCCGGCACCGGGACCAGCATCGGGGAACGCATCCGCTCGGGGGAGCGCTCGTTCTCCTTCGAGTTCTTCCCGCCCAAGGACGAGGCCGGGGAGGCCCAGCTGTGGCGGGCGATCCGCGAGCTGGAGCCCTACCGGCCCACGTTCGTGTCGGTGACCTACGGCGCCGGCGGGACGACCCGGGACACCACCGTCGCGATCACCGGCCGGATCGCCAAGGAGACCTCCCTGCTCCCGATGGCGCACCTGACCTGCGTGGGCCACACCAACGAGGAGCTGGAGCGGATCCTCGACTCCTTCGAGGGCGTGGGGATCGACCACGTCCTGGCGCTGCGCGGCGACCCGGCCGAGGGCCCGCGCGCCGAGTGGACGCCGACCCCCGGCGGGCCGACGTACGCGCGCGAGCTGGTGGAGATGGCCGTGCGCCGGAAGGGGATGCACGTCGGGGTCGCGGCGTTCCCCGAGGGCCACCCGGCGGCGCCCTCCCTGGACGCCGACGCCCGGGCGCTGGTCGAGAAGGCCCGCGCGGGGGCGGAGTTCGCGGTCACCCAGATGTTCTTCGACCCGGCCGACTACTTCTCCCTGGTGGAGCGCGTGCGCGCCCTGGGGTCCGACATCCCGATCATCCCGGGGATCATGCCGATCCTGAACCTCCGCTCGATCACGCGGATGGGGGAGCTGATCGGGTGCGACGTCCCGGACCGGGTGGTGCGCACCTTCGACGGCCTCACCGAGGCCGCCGACGTGCGGGCCAACGGCATCCGGATCGCGATCGACCTCTCCCGCGAGCTCCTCGACGGCGGGGCGCCCGGCCTGCACTTCTACACCCTCAACCGTTCCCGCGCGACGCGCGAGATCTACGAGGCGTTGCACGCCGACGCCTGACCGCGACCGCCTCAGCCGCGCGGGGCCGGACCGACCTCCTGGGCCACCAGCGCCGCCGAGAGCCCCACGAACGGTACGCCGGCCCCGGGGGCCGCGTGCGCGCCCGCGGCGTACACACCGGGCACGGGGGTGGTGGGCCCCAGCCGCCGCTTCAGCGTCGCCCGGCCCTGCCAGAGCACGCCCATGGGGGAGGAGCCGCCCGCGGCCTCCACCTGCTCCCGCGGCGACCGGTCCACCCGGGCCACGACCTGGTCACGGACGTCGATCCCGTGCCGGGCCAGGGCGGTCAGCACGTCCTCGGCGATCCGCCCACGGGCGAGCACCGTCCACGCGGCCCCGCCGTCGGGAGCGGTGCCGGCGTGCGGCCGCAGCACGAGGTGCACCTCGTCGTGCACGACCACCTCGGGGGGCAGGTCGGGCACGTCGCCGGAGAGGCCGACGTGGCTGGTGACCGGCGGGACCGCCGGCATCGTGCGCACGACGTGCGGGGCCAGCGCCGGCAGCCGCCGCGGGTCGATCGCGCAGACCACGACGTCGGCGTCGAGCGGCCCCTGGTCGGTGGCCACGGCGACCGCGCGACCGCCCCGCACCACGACGTCACGGGCGGCGGTGCCGGTCAGGACGGTGACCCCGCGCGTGCCCAGCCGTGTCCCGAGCACCTCGGTGATCCGGGCCATGCCCCCGGGGACGGTCCAGGCGCCGAAGCGCTGCTCGACGTAGGCCCACACGCCGAGCCAGGCGGGCACGTTGCGCAGCTCGTGCCCCTCGAGCACGAACGGGTGCGCGGCCACCTCGCGGAGCCGGTCGTCGCGGAAGGCCTTCTTCAGCCGACGGTGCAGGGTCTCCCGGCCGAACAGCCGGTCGGTGACGGTGCGGTCGACCGTCCCGGGATCCCAGGGGCGCTCCAGGTAGTGGCGCCGGACCACGTCCCAGTCGTCGGCGAAGGAGGCCACGTGGTCGCACCACGCGTCCCCCAGTCCCGGGCCCAGCCGCTCGAACGCGTCGTGCTGGGCACCGCGCGACCCACCCGGGAGGACGAGGGAGGTGCCGTCGACGAACCGGTGCTCCCGCAGCACCGGCTGCGGCCGGAGGTCCAGCTCCCGCTCGAGCGGACGCCCGGTCTTGCGGAACAGGTCCCGCAGGACACCGGGCAGCAGGGTCGTGGTCGGGCCGGCGTCCCACGTGTGGCCGTCCGCGGCGATGGTGGACATCGCCCCGCCCAGGGCGTGGCTGCGTTCCAGCAGGGTGACGTCGTGCCCCAGCTTCGCCAGCCGGGCAGCGCTCGCGATGCCACCGAGACCACCTCCGACCACCACGACCCGCGCCATGGCCAGAACAGTAGGCGGTGCTCAGCGCCAGTCGCGGATCGCCTCGAGGGCGTCGGGGTGGCGTGCCACCACGGCCTGCCCGTCGGACGAGATCACGATCGGGCGCTGGATGAGCTGCGGGTGGGTGGTGAGCGCCGTGATCCAGTTGTCCCGGTGGCGCGCGTCGCGGGGCACGTCGGCCAGACCGATCTCCTTCGCGATCGCCTCGCCGGTGCGGGTGATCTCCCAGGGCTCGAGGCCGAGCCGGTCCAGCACCTGCTCCAGCTCGGCCTGGCTCGGCGGGTCGTCGAGGTAGCGGCGCTCGGTGTGCTCCACCCCCGCCTCGTCCAGGGCCGCCTTGGCCGCCCGGCTCTTCGAGCACCGGGGGTTGTGCCAGATCTCCATCACTCCACCTCGATCTCGGTCGCGCCGGTCAGGGCGACCAGCTCGTCGTACTCGGTCGAGAACACCGCGGCCGGGTGCCCGGCTGCGGCCCAGACCACGTCGTGGCCCCGCAGCCACGGGTCGACGTACGTCGGCACCGGGACGGGGTGGCCGAAGGGGGAGACCCCGCCGATGGCCTGCCCGGTGTGCGTGCGCACGAAGTCGGGGGTCGCGCGGGCCAGGTCACCGACGCCGATCGCGGCCGCGACCCGGGTGGTGTCGACGCGGTGCGCGCCGGAGGTGAGCACCAGCACCGGGTCCCCGTCGGCGTCGAAGAGCAGGCTGTTGGCGATCGCGCCGACCGGACACCCCAGGGCCTCGGCGGCCAGGGCCGCGGTGTGCACCGAGTCGGGCAGGATGACGACGTCGCCCCGGCCACCCCGGCGAGCCAGCTCTTGGCGGAACCGGACAATGGACTCGTGCTCGGTGGTCACGACACGCAAGACTATCCGGCACACGAGGAGGACGACGATGCGCGACGAGCAGGCAGACCGGGCCGGAGGCGACGGCGGGTCGCACGACGCCGGGTCGCCCGAGGGCCCGCTCGTGCTCCCGGGGCCGGAGGTCCCCGGCACGGTCCGGGCTGCCGTGGCCACCACCTGGGTCCTGGTCGGGGTGCTGGGGCTGGCCGCGGTGTTCACCGTCGTCCTCAACGACCAGATCGTGCGGGCCTGGGCCAGCGGCAACCCGGCGGCGCGGGAGCTGCTCGAGCAAGGGGGGATGGAGGCGCTCCGGGACGGCTCGGTGGCCGTGCCCTCCTTCGTGCCCGTGGCGGTGGTCTCCTTCGTGCTGGCCGTGGTGATCGCGTGGGTGCTGGCCGGCCTGCTCGGCGGGCCGGGCGCCTGGGGGGCACGGCTGGGCCTCACCCTGATGGTGTTGTTCGCGGTGGTGATGACCGTCTTCGGGCTCCGCTACGACCTCCCGGCGTTCTTCGTCGCGGTCACGGTCCTCGCGCTGCTGCTGGAGCTGGTGCTGCTGGGGTTGCTGTGGCACCCGCGGACCAACGACTGGGTCCGGGCCACGCGCGGGTC
Source organism: uncultured Nocardioides sp. (assembly GCA_964600305.1). Classification (GTDB taxonomy): domain Bacteria; phylum Actinomycetota; class Actinomycetes; order Propionibacteriales; family Nocardioidaceae; genus Nocardioides. The sequence goes on from CAZRKV010000059.1 coordinate 12,908, forward strand.
CGGGGCCTGAGGGCTCGGCCGCTCGCCCACCTCCGCCCACCTCCGCTCGCCTGTCCGCCCCGCCT
>CAZRKV010000060.1:0-12743 GCA_964600305.1 uncultured Nocardioides sp.
CTGGCCGAGGAGCTCGACCTCGAGGGCCTCGACCTGCCGCAGGCCGACCTCGAGCGGATCCTCACCCTGGACAAGCCCCGCTGGCAGCAGGAGATGGCCAACCGGGCCGAGCACCTCGAGCAGTTCGAGAACCTGCCCGAGGAGATCTGGGAGGCCCACCGCCGGGTGGCGCTGGCCCTGGAGGACGAGGAGGCCTGAGGGCCCCCACGGACGTCAGCCGTTCCGGGCGCCGCCGCGTCCGGAACGGCTGAGGTCGTGCCGCTGGATCGATCCAATGTCTCGCCCCCGCCGCCGTGGGTACGCTCATCGAGCCGCGTCGCAACGGGGCGCCGCGGGCGTCACAACTCCACGACACTCATCCGTCGACACGCTCGACGGCCGTTGACGCCTTCCCGGCGCGCCCGGGAGGGCGTCGACGCGTTTGCGCGAGAGGGAAATCAGCAGGCATGACCGCCGCAACCACTGCTCCGGACGAGCAGGCCACGTCCCACGAGGGCATCCGGAACTGGGTCACCGAGGTGGCAGGGCTCACGCAGCCCGACCGCATCCACTGGTGCACCGGGACCGACGCCGAGTGGGCCGACCTCACCGGCCAGCTCGTCCGCAACGGCACCTTCGTCCGGCTGGACGAGGACAAGAAGCCCAACTCGTTCTGGGCCCGCACCGACCCCGACGACGTCGCCCGCGTCGAGAGCCGCACCTACATCTGCTCGGCCGACGAGGCCGACGCCGGTCCGACCAACAACTGGATGGACCCGGGCGAGATGAAGTCGATCATGACCGAGCTCTACCGCGGCTGCATGCGGGGCCGGACGATGTACGTCATCCCGTTCGTCATGGGCCACCTCGACGCGGAGAAGCCGATGTTCGGCGTCGAGATCACCGACTCCGAGTACGTCGTCATCTCGATGACCGTGATGGCCCGGATGGGCTCGCACGTGCTGCGTCGGATGGAGGAGCTGGCCGACGCCGGCCGCGAGGTCGAGTGGGTTCCCGCGCTGCACTCCGTCGGGCACCCGCTCGCCGAGGGCGAGGAGGACGTCGCCTGGCCCTGCAACGAGACCAAGTACATCGTCCAGTTCCCCGAGGAGCGGAAGATCTGGTCCTTCGGCTCCGGGTACGGCGGCAACTCGCTGCTCGGCAAGAAGTGCTACGCGCTGCGGATCGCGTCGGTGATGGCCCGCGACGAGGGTTGGCTCGCCGAGCACATGCTGATCCTCAAGCTCACCTCCCCCGAGGGCGTGGTCAAGTACGTCGCCGCGGCCTTCCCCAGCGCCTGCGGCAAGACCAACCTGGCGATGCTCGAGCCCACCATCCCGGGTTGGAAGGTCGAGTCGATCGGCGACGACATCGCCTGGATGCGGATCGGGGAGGACGGCCGGCTCTGGGCGGTCAACCCCGAGTACGGCTTCTTCGGCGTCGCTCCCGGCACCAACGAGCACACCAACCCCAACGCGATGCGCACCATCGACCGGGGCAACTCGGTGTTCACCAACGTCGCGCTCACCGAGGACGGCGACGTGTGGTGGGAGGGGCTGGAGAACCCGCCGGCCCCCGCCACCTCGTGGAAGGGGGAGGAGTGGACCCCGGAGTCCGGGGAGCCGTCCAGCCACCCGAACTCGCGCTATTGCACCCCGATCACGCAGTGCCCCATCCTCGCCCCCGAGTACGACGACCCGCGCGGCGTACCGATCGACGCGATCCTGTTCGGCGGGCGGCGCAAGGACACCATCCCGCTGGTGACCGAGGCCCGCGACTGGACGCACGGCACCTTCATGGGCGCCACGCTGAGCTCGGAGACCACGGCCGCTGCGGTCGGCCAGGTCGGGGTGGTCCGCCGCGACCCGATGGCGATGCTGCCGTTCATCGGCTACAACGCCGGGGACTACTTCGACCACTGGATCAGCATGGGCAAGGCCAACGACGAGGCGTTGCTCCCCCGGATCTTCTACGTCAACTGGTTCCGTCGGGAGAAGCAGGACGACGGCAGCCACGGGTCGTTCCTGTGGCCCGGCTTCGGCGAGAACAGCCGCGTGCTGAAGTGGGTCGTCGAGCGCATCGAGGGCCGTGCGGAGGCCGTGGAGACCCCGATCGGCCACGTGCCGACCCCGGACTCGATCGACGTCGACGGCCTGTCGATGACCCGGGCCGACCTGGAGGCCGCCCTGGCGGTGGACCCGGCGGAGTGGCGCGAGGAGATCCCCGGCATCCAGGCGTGGTTCGAGAAGTTCGGTGACACCCTGCCCACCGTGCTGTGGACCGAGTTGGACGGGCTCCGGGAGCGCCTGGCCGACTGAGCCCGCACTCGCGGCCCCACGCCCGAAGGGCCCCCGCGTCGGACCGTGGTCCGGCCCGGGGGCCCTTCGCGTCCGCGACGGGTCACCTCGGTCGTGCCCGGTGGGGGCATAATCACCGACGGCGTCCCGCGCCCCGGGACGTGCGGCCACCGGATCGAGGAGGCGACGTGAGCGATGACCTCGGACCCGAGCAGCGCCGGCTGCTCGAGGACCGCGCCACCGCGCTCTACGAGGAGGTGGTGATGGCCGGGTCCCTGGCCGCCGACGACCCCCGCATCGTCCCCGGCGGCGAGGAGCACGCCCCGTTCCAGCTGCTGCTGCGGCTGGAGCTGGTGAACCTCGACCGATCCACCGGTCGCTACGTGGGCAACGACCCCACGGTGGTGCAGTCCCAGGTCGTGGCCCCCCTGGGCCAGCGGGGAGCCGAGCTGCTGCGCGAGTCCTCGCAGTGGGCGGGGGCCTTCGGCCGGCTCGGCCGGGCCTGGCGCAGCTCACCCATGGCCACGCGCGGTCCGTTCACCGAGATCCACGGGATCGAGACCATCAACCGCTTCCTGGCCGGGCTCGTGGCCGAGGCACACACCGAGCTGCTCACCGCCCACCCCCAGGTCACGCGGGACACCGCGCAGCTGGCCGCGGCCACCGAGCGTGACACCGCGGCGCTGGAGCGCGGCGTCTCGCTCCGGACGCTCTACCAGCACGCGGCCCGTCGGAACACCGCCACGGCCCGGCACGTCGAGGAGGTGACCGCCCGCGGGGCCGAGGTGCGCACCCTGGACGAGTTCTTCGACCGGATCATCGTGGTCGACCGCGAGGTCGCGATCGTCTCCAGCACGAAGCCGGGAGCCGCCCTGGCCGTCCGCGAACCCTCCCTGGTGAGCTTCTTCGTGAGCATGTTCGAGCGCACCTGGGAGCGAGGCCGGCCGTTCACCAACAGCGAGCGCTCCACCCTTCGGGGGATCGCCGCCGAGCAGCGGTCGATGGCCATCCGGATGCTGATCGAGGGCCACGCGGACGTCGCCAGCGCGAAGCGGATGGGGGTCAGCCCGCGCTCCTACGCGGCGTACGTCGCCGACCTCAAGGAGGAGTTCGACGTGCAGACGCGCTTCCAGCTGGGGTACGAGATGGGCAAGCGCGGGTTGTCCGGGCACGAGCGGCCCGACGAGTGAGCCCGTGCGATCGGGCCGGGGCCCGGCACAGATGAGGAGGGCGGGACACGCGTGGTGTCCCGCCCTCGTTGTCCGAGACGGGCCGGTACGGCGCCGGGGACCGACCGATGTGGGGGGTGATCGATCCGCGTCTCGGTTCCACTGTGGGTCAGCGGCGACCCCAGCTCGTGTCAGTCGGGACGACAACGCGCTTGCCCCAACTCGTGTCCAGGGGCTGGGCATCCTCTGTGGGGGTGAGGGCCTGCTTGCCCCAACTGGTGTCCGCCGATGCTGGTGAGCTCCCGAGAACACTCACCGCCAGCGCTGCCGAGGCGGCAGCAACAGCGATCCTTCTTACAGCGTTCATTCTCTCTCCCAGCTGACTGAGCCGTCCGGGCTTGGCCGCCCGGTGCCCCCATCTTGCGACAACACGCAGCAGAACGGCAGCGGAACGCGGGTGCAAGAAGATGCAATGCACCTTCTCGCAAAAGGGGCCCGATGCGCCGGGAAGAGGGCGGGTACAGCAGGGCTCCCGGGCCGCGTGACCCGGGAGCCCTCGATGCCGTACGGCGGAGGTGGCGGGATTTGAACCCGCGAGAGGGGATCAACCCTCAACCCGCTTAGCAGGCGGGCGCCATAAACCAGACTAGGCGACACCTCCCGTGCGCGGAGACAGGCTACAAGCCCCCGGTGGTCCCAGCGAATCAGGGCCGCGAATCCAGACCGCGGACCAGGGCGGGGGACCGGGTTCGCCTCAGTGGGTTCGCCTCAGTGGGTTCGCCTCAGTTGAGCCGGCGCAGGCCGTGGCCGCGCTGGAGGTGGTCCTGCAGCTCGCGGACGAACTGCTCACGGTCCACCGCGAGCACCTGGACCGGGACCGTGGTGCTGCGACCGTCCCGCAGGCGCAGCACCACCACCGGAGAGCCGGCCACCGTGGTGGTCACCGCGTCCTCGACGTCCTTCCACCGCGCGGCCCCCACACCCACGCCACGGACGAACCGCACCCGGTAGCCCTTCTCGCCGAACTGCACCACGACGGCCCGGCGGGTGAGCCAGTAGCCGATCCCCCCGATCGCGAGCAGTCCGGCGGCGAACAGCACGACCACCGACCACACCGGCCACCCGAGCGCACCCACGCCCAGCGAGACGCCGACGACCACCAGCCCCAGCACGACCAGGCCCACTCCCATCAGTCGGGCGGCGAGGTGCGGAGCGAAGCGGTAGTCGGTGGTCACTCGCCCATTTCACCTCTCGCGGGCCCGGTGACCAACTTCGGGCCTCCGGTCCGGGCAGGCCTTGCGGGACGACGTGACCCACGCCACACTGAGGTTCCACGAGACCCCCGGGAGCTCGCATGACCGTGACCACCACGGCCCTCCAGGCCATGGCCCAGGCGCTGGACGCGCCGCGACGTGACGGGGTGGCGCTGGGCAACTGGCGCTGGACGGTACGCCGCCGGCTGGCCGCCGTGCGCGACGCGCTCGCCGCGGAGCGGGCGGGGCCCCGCGACGGGTGGCTGGCCGCCCGCGCGGGCGCGGTGCTCCGCGAGCGCAACGCGCTCCTCGCCCGCCTGGCCGAGCAGGCGCCGCGCGTCCTCTCCGAGCCCGACGTCGAGCCGCTGCGCCTCGAGCTCAAGCGGCTGCTCGTCGACATCGACCACCACTTCCAGCGCATCCGGGACCTGGCGTGGGACGACGTGGAGATGGAGCTCGGCGGATCGGAGTGACCCGACGGCCTGGTCGGACCGTCCCGGCTCGCCGTTAGAATCCCCGGTGGACTCCTGGAGTCCCAGGAGGGGTGCCGGAGTGGCCTATCGGAACCGCCTTGAAAGCGGTCGCTGGCAGGGATGCCAGCCGCGGGTTCGAATCCCGCCCCCTCTGCCGGACGTGCGACGATGACCCCACCATGTCGAACGGACACCGAAGCCGCCCGAAGCTGCGGCACGCCACGCGTTACGCCGAGATCGCCGCCGTGCTCGCCCGCCACGGGCGCGGCGACCTCGTCGACTCCACCGCCCTCAACGACCTCCCCGAACCGGGCGCCCCCGGCTCCGCGGACACCGGCAGCCCGGAGGCGGCCGAGCGGTAGGCGGCCGACCTCGAGTCGCTCGGCCCCACCTTCATCAAGCTGGGCCAGCTCGCCTCGACCCGGACCGACCTGCTGCCCCCGGCGTACACCGAGGCGCTGTCCCGCCTCCAGGACGACGTGGAGCCCTTCTCCCACGACGAGGTGGACGAGATCGTCTCGACCGAGCTGGGGGTGCGCCTGTCCCGGGTCTACCGCACCTTCGACACCGAGCCGCTCGCGGCCGCCTCCCTCGGGCAGGTGCACCGCGCCACGCTGCGGGACGGCCGGGAGGTCGTGGTCAAGGTCCAGCGCCCGGGCATCCGGCGCCAGGTGCTCGAGGACGTCGAGGTACTGACCGAGATCGCCACGTTCGCCGACACCCACAGCGAGCTCGGGCGTCGCTACGGCCTCATCGAGCTGGTCGACGAGTTCCGCCGCTCCCTGCGCGACGAGCTCGACTACCGTCGGGAGGCCCAGAACCTCAGCCAGCTGCGCGAGATCCTCCAGGACCACGAGGACCTCGTGGTGCCCGCGCCGGTCGACGACTTCACCACCAGCCGGGTGCTCACCATGGAGTACGTCCCCGGTCGCAAGATCACCGAGATCGGCGGACTGGGCCACCTGGAGCTGGACGGCGCCCGCCTGGCCGACTCGCTCTTCGCCGCCTACATCGACCAGGTCCTGGTGCACGGCCTCGTGCACGCCGACCCACACCCGGGCAACGTCCTGGTCACCGACGACGGACGCCTGGCCCTGATCGACATCGGTATGGTCTCGCGGATCGAGCCGGGCACCCGCGAGAAGCTGATCAAGCTCTTCCTCGCCCTCATCGACGGGCGCAGCGCGGAGGTGACCCGCCTGCTCGAGTCGATGGGCGAGGCGCTCCCCGACTACGACCCCACGGCCTTCGGGCGCGCCGTGGCCGACGTGGTGGCCCGCACCACCGACGCCAACCTCGCCTCGATCGACGTCGGCGCGACCGTGCTCAGCCTGACCCGGTCCGGCGCCGAGGCGGGGCTGAAGACCGACCCGACGCTGCTGCTGCTCGGGAAGGCCCTGCTCAACCTCGACCAGGTGGCCGCCCAGCTCGACCCCGGCTTCGACCCCCAGCAGGCCCTGGAGCGGCACCTCAACGACACCGTCCGCCGCACCACCCGGGTCACCCCGGCGACCCTGTTCTCCTCCCTGCTGGAGGCCAAGGAGTTCGTCGAGCACCTGCCAGGCCGGGTCAACCGCGCCTTCGACGCGATCGGTGAGGGCCACTTCGAGCTGCGGGTGAAGGCGTTCGACGAGGAGGAGTTCCTCGCCGGGCTGCACAACCTCGCCAACGTGGTCGCCGGCGGCCTGATCCTGGCCGCGATGATCCTCGCCTCCGCCCTGCTCGCGCGCACCGACGGCGGACCCACGGTCACCAGCACCATCGCGATGGTGGTGTTCGTGGTCTCGGTCCTGATCGCCCTGGTGATGCTGTGGCGGGTCATGTGGCAGACGCGGCGGCTGCGCGCCCGCACCGGGAGCCGCTTGCGCTAGCTCGGCGCGAGCACCGCCAGGAGGGTGCCCTCCTGGACGACGTCGCCCGCGGAGACCGCGACCCGGCGTACCGTGCCCGACGCGCCGGCGAGTACCGGGATCTCCATCTTCATCGACTCCAGGAGCACCACGGTGTCCTCGGGGGCGACCCGGTCCCCCTCCGCGACCGAGACCTCGATGACGCTCGCGACCATCTCCGCCACCAGCTCGGTCAGCTGCTCCCGCACCATGGGCCCGAACCTAGTCGTTACTTCGGGGTACCCCAATCCGCCGTACCGAGGGGCCGACTCGGCGGGGCCGCAGGGCCGACTCGGCGGGGCCGCAGGGCCGACTCGGTCACTGGAGGGGGGCGGTGCGGGAGGGCTCGGGGCGCACCGCGGCGGCCTCCTCGGCGCGGCGGGAGCGGGCACCGCGGGGGGCGGTGAGGGTGCGGTCGGCGACGATCAGTCCGTATCCGATGACGATCCCGAGCACCAGCGTGTACGCCGCCCCAAGGGCTGCCTCGAGCACCGAGGTCGCCGGGGTGAGCATGCTGTGCGCCACGGTCACCGTCGCCGTGACGCCGAACGCGCACACCCACCAGCCCTGGCGACGCCGCGCCCGCATGTGGCTGCCCCACATCAGGGCGGGGACCCCGAGGAGGACCGCGATCGGGCGGGGCACCCCGCCCAGGTGCTCCCGGAACCAGCTCGCCGCGGCCAGCAGCGTGTCCACGATCCCCGGGGTGCCGTAGCGGCGCAGCAGCTCGCCGTAGGCCAGGCTCACCGCGAGCACCAGCCCGCCGGACACCACCAGCACCAGGCCGCGCCGCCCGAGCCCGTGCAGCCCGGCTCCGAGCCGGTAGACCAGCATCAGGGAGACCACCAGCGCCAGCCCCAGGGAGACGTACTCGAACCGGGTCGGTTGCACCACCGGCCCGAAGCCGAGCGCCGCGAGGGCCCCGACGGCGGCGACCCCCATCGCCACCAGCACCTCCCCGACCGCCCGTCGGGCACGGACCGCCGGGACCGTCACCATCACGCCCAGCACCCCGGCGATGACGGTGAGCAGCACCGCGGCCCCGGTGCGCAGGACCGGCACGTCGGTGACCACGGCCGCCGCGCCGACCAGAACGGCGCCGGCGCCCACCAGGAAGGGGCGGCCACCGCTGCGCCAGGCGAGGACCCCGGTGTAGACGCCGGCCACCAGGACCGCACCGGCGCGCTCGAGCCACGGTGGCCCGACGCCGACGAAGGTGAGGACCAGGCATGACACCCCGCCCGTCAACAGCACCGCGACCAGGGCCATCGCCGCCGCGCGCGAGCGCAACCCCCGCTTCCAACGCGACGGCGGGCGCGACGCGACGCGACGGCCTGGGCTGGACGTGGACACGACGGGGAAGTCTAGGAGGTCAGCGGCCGTGGCCGCCGAGGCGGCGGTTGGCCAGCGAGGGGTTGCGCTCCCGCGCCTGCTCGAGGTCGGAGCGGCGCAGCGTGGCCCGCACCTGCTCCTCCCCCTCGCCCCCCTCGGCCAGGGTCTCGCCGAGCGGGCCCACGACGAGCGAGTGGCCGCAGTACCGGGGCCCCGGCTGGCCGACCGCCACCACGTGCACGGTGTTCTCGATCGCCCGCGCCCGCACCAGGGTCTGCCAGTGGGCGACCTTGCCGGGGCCGGCCATCCAGGCGGCCGGGACCAACAGCACCTCGGCGCCGGCGTCCACGAGCATCCGCGCCATCTCCGGGAACCGCAGGTCGTAGCAGGTCATCAGGCCGACGGTGAAGCCGCCGAGGTCGAACACCACCGGCTCCAGCGACCCGGCCGACATCCGGTCGGACTCGCGGTAGCCGAAGGAGTCGTAGAGGTGGATCTTGCGATACGACGCCTCGACGGCCCCCCGCACCACGAGCGTGTTGTAGGGCCGGTCGGGGTCGGGGCCCTGCTCGAACATGCCGGCCACCACGGTGGTGCCCTGCTCCGCCGCGACCCCGGCCAGCGCGGTCACGAACGGGCCCGGCGGGTCGACGGACTCGGCGTACTCGCCCAGCGGCGAGTCCGGCTTGCCGAAGTCGCGGGCCCAGGCCTCGGGGAGCACGACGAGGTCGGCGTCCCCGGGGACCACGTCGGCCAGTCGGGCACGGTTCTCGTCGGGGTCCAGGCCGGAGGCCGCCTGGACCAGCACCACCTCGAGCTCATCGGTCATCACCCCAGCCTGCCACGCGCCGGTCGGACCCCGCGGGAGGACGGGTGGGAGACTGGGCCCCGTGGACGACCAGGCACCCGACCCCTCCCTCGACCCCGGTTCAGAGCCCGGCCCGGACCCCGGCTTCGACCTCAGGGCGGGCGGCTTCTGCGCCGTCGTCCTCGCCGGGGGCACCGCCGTCCGGATGGACGGCGTCGACAAGGCCGGGGTGGAGCACGCCGGCCGCACCCTGCTCTCCCACGTGCTCGACGCACTCGTCGACGCCGACGAGGTCGTCGTCGTGGGCGAGCAGGTGGCGACCGACCGGCCGGTGACCTTCGTGCGCGAGGACCCGCCGTACGGCGGCCCGGTCGCCGGCTTCCTGGCCGGCGTGGACGCGCTCCTGCGGCACCCCCGCTGGATCGGCGTCGTCGCCGTCGACATGCCCGGGGTCACCCCCGGCACCTTCCGGCGGCTCCGGAAGGCGGCCCGGGGCCACGACGGTGCCTTCCTGCGCGACGCCCACGACGACCGGCGGCAGCTGTGCGGGATCCTCGGCACCGAGGCCCTGGCGACCGTGCGCCCGGACCTGGAGCACCGGCACGGGATGGCGATGCACCGGCTGCTGGCCGACCTGCACCTGGTCGACGTGGCGGCGCGCGGGGAGGAGGGCACCGACGTGGACACCTGGGAGGACCTGCGGGACCTGCAGGACCCGGAGCGCCCCTGAGACAGGTTGCGGACCCGCCCGTGGTGCGGCAAGGGTGGAGGGGTGAACCTCCACGACTGGATCGATGAGCTGTGCGACGTGCTGGACGTCGACGCCGTGGTCGACGAGGGTCTGGTGCTGGACCTCGCCCGGGTCGCGGCCCACAACGTCACCCGACCCGCGGCCCCGCTCACGACCTACATCCTGGGCCTCGCGGCCGGAGCGGGGTCGGCGGACCCGGACGCGGTCGAGCGACTGGCGGCCCGGGCCCAACAGCTCGCCGAGGGCTGGGACCGCGCGCCGGGCGCGCCGGACCCGGTGGAGGAGGTGGCCCGGGAGGTGCAGGTGCCCGACGACCGCGGGGTCGACCACAGCGGGGACGCCTTCGCCGACGGCATCGACGACCGCGGCTGACCGGCGCGACGCCCCCCGCGCACCGACTGCGTCCTAGGCTGGGGGCATGACTGACGACGCGCCAGACACCAACCCCGACGACGCCCAGGGGGCCGGAGAGTCCCGCGAGGAGGAGCACGTGGTCGTGCTCGGCCCGGACGGCCAGCCGATGGGGGCGGTGCCGGCGTCCGCCCTCCGCGGCGAGCAGGACGGCGAGGGCGACCAGCGCCAGCTGACCGACCTGGTGGAGCAGCCGGCCAAGGTGATGCGCATCGGGAGCATGATCCGCCAGCTGCTCGAGGAGGTGAAGGCGGCCCCGCTGGACGAGGCCAGCCGCAACCGCCTGCGGGAGATCCACCGCTCCTCGATCCGGGAGCTGGAGCAGGGTCTGGCCCCGGAGCTGATCGAGGAGCTGGAGCGGCTCACCCTGCCCTTCCAGGCCGACGAGACCCCCAGCGAGGCCGAGCTGCGGATCGCGCAGGCTCAGCTCGTCGGGTGGCTCGAGGGGCTGTTCCACGGCATCCAGACCGCCATCTACGCCCAGCAGGTCGCCGCGCGGGCCCAGCTCGAGCAGATGCGCCGGGCGCTCCCCGGTGGCATGCCCCCCGGTGCCCAGGGTGTCCCCGGCCAGCCCGGACGGCCGGGCCAGCCGGGTCAGCAGGAGGGCGACCAGTCCACGCCACACCGCGGCGGCATGTACCTGTGATCAGCGCTCGCGGCCGAGGGCGTTGACCAGGACCAGCCCGAGCAGGCCCACCAGCGCGAGCGCCCCACCCGGGGCCGCCAGCCGGGTGAAGGAGTCCGGCTCGTCGTCCGCGACCCGGGTGAACGACGCCCTCGGTGGCGTCGTGACCCGGTTTCCCTCACCGGCCACCCGCTCGAGGCGCTGCACGGCCCGGTCGGTGGCCTCCGTCGTACCCCCGCAGGAGCTGGCCGCGAACTCGTCGTCCTCGCGCTGCAGGAAGAAGATGTACTCGGTGCCGGGCTCCATCCCCGTCAGCCCGCACGCCTCGGGTGCCGCGGGCGACCGGACCACGAGGGAACGGGTCACGCCCTGGCCCTGGTAGCTGCGGTCGACGGCGACGAGGTACTCCAGCTCCGCGGAGGGGTCGTCCCGGTCGCCGTCGACACGGGCGAGCCGGCCGGTGACGATGTTGTCGGCGTCGCGCACGTGCTCGGCCAGCCCCCCGGCCGCGCAGGAGCAGGCGTGCGCGGGCTCCGGCGGCGCCAGCACCACGCCGGAGACGGCGAGCAGGCCCGCCACCAGGCCCATCACGAGCATCCGCACCATCGGCGCACCTCCTTCCCGAACTCCTCGAGGATGGCACATCGACCGGGGCTCCCGGTCACGGGAACCAGCGGGACAGCTCCTCGGCCGCGCCATCGTCCTCGACCGAGGAGGTGACGTGGTCCGCGGCCGCGCGGACCTCCGGCACGGCCTGGCCCATCGCGACCGAGCGACCCGCCCAGGCGAACATCTCCAGGTCGTTGCGACCGTCCCCGATCGCCAGGCAGTCGGCGGCGTCCACGCCGAGCTCGTCGGCGACGTGCGCCAGGCCCGAGGCCTTGGAGATGCCGATGGGGGCGAGGTCCATCCAGGCCGTCCACCCGATGACGTAGTCGGTGCCGTGCAGCCCGACCTCCTCCGCGAGCCGCTGGAAGTCGGCCACGGTGGCGTCGGGGTCACGGATGATCACACGACTGACCGGCTCGCCGACCAGGTCGTGGAGGTGGGTCGGGATCATCTGCCCGGTCAGCTCCCCGGCCGGGAAGTGGCGGTTCACCCGGTAACCGACCCCGCGCTCCTCGACGGCCACCAGGGCCTCGGGCCGGCGGCGCAGCACCTCGTGCACCGCGGCGCTGGCGTCGAAGGTCTCCTCGTGCACCAGCTCCACCGGGGGGTAGCGGACCACGACCGCACCGTTGGAGGCCACGACCCACAGGCGCTCGTCATCCTCGCGCGGGAGCCCGAGCTGGTCGGCGACCGGCGTCATGCCGTGCACGGACCGTCCGCTGGCCAGCACCACGTGCGCGCCCGCGTCCACCGCCCGGTGGACCGACTCGCGCACCGCCGGCAGCACCTCGCCGTGCACGCCCCCGCCGCCGTCGACCCAGCGCAGGAGGGTGCCGTCGATGTCGAGGGCGACCAGCCTCGGGCGCCAGTCAGCCACGGATCGGCTCCAGCACGTCTCGGCCGCCCAGGTAGGGGCGCAGCGCCGCGGGCACGCGCACCGACCCGTCGGCCTGCTGGTGGGTCTCGAGGATCGCCACGATCGTGCGCGGGATCGCGCAGAGGGTGCCGTTGAGCGTCGCGAGCGGGCGGGTGCCCCCCTCGAACCGGCCCCGGATGTCGAGCCGCCGCGCCTGGAAGTCGGTGCAGTTGGAGGTGGAGGTGAGCTCGCGGTACTTCCCCTGGGTGGGGATCCATGCCTCGCAGTCGA
>CAZRKV010000061.1:0-12594 GCA_964600305.1 uncultured Nocardioides sp.
ACTCCCCGTCGACGGACGTGGGACGGGCCTCGGTGAGGTTGGCGCGCACGTCGGCACCGCCCTGCGTCTCCGTCCTCCCCATGCCGGCCAGGGACCCGGCCTTGGCGTCGGCGGGTCGGAGCCCGGGGTCGTACGACGTCGCCGCGAGCCGGGGCGCCCACTCCTTGGCGATCGCGTCGTCCGCCGCGAGGGCGGGGATCGCTGCGTAGGTCATCGAGATCGGGCACCCGTGACCGGGCTCGGTCTGGGACCAGGCGAAGAACCCGGCCGCCCGCCGCAGGTGGGCGTGCGGGGAGTCGGACTCCCAGGGGGCGGCCTGCAGCCCGTGGCCCACCGCGCGCTCCATCAGCCAGTGCCACGAGGGATGGAACTCCACCTCGTCGACGCGGTTGCCGTACCGGTCGTAGTTGACCAGCTCGGGGTCGAAGCGGTTGGCCAGCATGCCCTGCTCCTGCGCCTCGGCGGTCCCCGCCTCGGCACCGAGGCCGACGAGGTCGTCGACGACCTCGGCCGAGCCGTGCCGGGTGACCGCGTCGACCAGCGCCCGGTCGCTGGTGACGACGTTGTGCCCCTCGAGTGGTGGGGCCTGGTTCGTTGCTACCCGGATCGAGCTGTCCATGTGACTACGGTAGGCGCATGGGCGGGGCGGTGCGGCGACGGATCTCCGTCCCCGCCCCGGTACGCCGGGTCGGGCACCTGGGATGGCGACTGCTGGCGGTCACCACCGGGACCTGCCTGCGCTACCGCGTCACGGGCCTGGCGGCCGAGGCGGCGTTCTTCGCGATCCTGTCGCTGCCGCCCCTGATCTTCGCGCTCGCCGGCGCGATCGGTGTGGTCTCCGAGCAGTTCTCGGAGGGCCGGGTCGCCGAGGTGCGGCAGGCCGTGATCGACCTGTCGGCCCAGGCGCTGACCGAGAGCGCGGTCGACCGGATCATCACCCCCACGATCGACGAGGTGCTGGAGGGCGGTCGCTACGACATCATCTCCATCGGCTTCGTGCTGGCGCTGTGGTCGGGCTCGCGGGCGCTCAATGTGTTCGTGGACACGATCACGATCACGCACGGCCTCGGCGGCCACCGGGGGATCGTGCGCACCCGTGCGCTCTCGTTCTCCCTCTACGTGATGGGCCTGGTGATCGGGATCGTCACGATCCCCCTGGTGGTGGCGGGGCCGGGGCTGGTGCAGCGGTGGCTCCCGGACCGGTTGCAGTTCCTCGGCGACCTGTACTGGCCGGTGGTGCTGGTGCTCTCGATCTGCTTCCTCGCCACGCTCTACCACGTCTCGGTCCCGGTGCGGACCAACTGGAGCTTCAACCTCCCCGGGGCGACGTTCTCCCTGGCCGGCTGGATCCTGGGGTCGGCGCTGCTGCGCTGGGTGCTCACGGTGACCGCCGCGGACTCGATGTCGATCTACGGCCCGCTGGCCGCCCCGATCGCCGTGCTGCTGTGGCTCTACGTGGTCTCGATCGTGGTCCTGATCGGCGCCGCGGTGAACGCCGCCTTCGACGAGGTGTTCCCGCAGGAGGCCACCGCCCGCGCCCGGGCCGAGCTGGTGCACCGGCTGCGGTCGACGATCGGCATGAAACACTCCTGACCGTGGCGAACGTCAACCTGCCCACACCCGTGGTCGTCGCGGGGGGAGCGCTGTGCCTGCTGGGGGGCTACCTCCTGGGGGTCGTGACCGGCCCCGACACGCCCGACCGCACCACCGGCATCGTGGAGTCCTTCGACGAGCCCACCAACCGGCTCTGCCTGTCCGGCGAGACGGTGTCCGAGCACGAGGCCGCCGAAGACGGTGAGCTGTGCGGCACCTGGCGCCGTTCGGCGGGCTCGTCCGACCCCGAGGAGGGCGACGAGTTCCGGTACGTCGCCGTGCTGACCAGCGAGGCCCCGGAGGCCGACGACACGGGGCTCGGGCGTCAGGTCGTCATCTACGGCGACGTCGTGGACTAGATTCGCCGTCGTGGCCGAAGACAGTGATGGCGTGGGGAACGTCTCCCTCCCCGAGCCGGCCTCCACGCCGTGGCGCGCCCTGCGGCGCCGCCTGCTCGCCGTACTGGCGGTGATGGGGGCCACGACGCTCCTCGTGTGGCTCATGGGGGACGGGTACGCCGACCACAACGACCCCACGCGGCAGGTGAGCCTGCTCGACGCGTTCTACTACACCACGGTCAGCCTGAGCACGACCGGTTACGGTGACATCACCCCGGTGTCGCCCGCGGCGCGCCTCGTGACGACCCTCGTCGTGACCCCGGCCCGGGTCGCCTTCCTGGTCCTGCTGATCGGCACCACGGTCGAGGTCCTGGCCAGTCAGAGCCGGGAGGTCATCCGGGTCGCGCAGTGGAGGAGGAAGATGGGACAGCACGTCGTCGTCATCGGGTACGGGACCAAGGGCCGCAGCGCGGTGGGAACCGTGGTCGGCAACGGCTGGGACAAGGACGCCGTGGTCGTGGTGGACTCGAGCCCGTCCGTGCTCGACCAGGCCCACGGGGACGGCCTGGCGGTGGTGACCGGCGACGCGACGCAGCGCGGTGTGCTCCGTCGTGCCGGTGTCGACCGGGCCACCCAGGTGATCATCACGACCGACCGCGACGACACCAACGTCCTGGCCACGCTCACGGTGCGCCAGCTCAATCCCGACGCCTGGATCATCACCGCCGTCCGGGAGCAGGAGAACGTCCCCCTGATGCGGCAGAGCGGGGCCGACTCGGTCATCACCTCCTCCGACGCGGTGGGGCGCCTGCTCGGGCTCTCCTCGCTGTCGCCGATGCTGGGCCAGGTCATGGAGGACCTGCTGACCCACGGGGAGGGCCTCGAGGTCGCCGAGCGTGATCTCCTGGTCACCGAGGTCGGGCGACCGCCCCAGTCGCTGCCCGACCAGGTGATCGCGGTGATCCGCGACGAGAAGGTCTACCGCTACTTCGACCCGGTGGTCACCCAGCTGGCGCGCGGCGACCGGCTGGTCGTCGTACGCTCCGCGCAGGAGCTGCCCTGGGCCCCGCGCCCGGGCACCCACGACGAGGACGCCGCCTCGGGGGAGTGAGGCCCCCGGGCCAGCGACCGCCTCAGGCGTCGATGACCAGGGGGATGATCATCGGGCTCCGGCGGAAGGTCTTGTGGGCCCAGCGCCCGATGTCCCGGCTGAGCATCCGCTCGAGCTGGGGTGCGTCCCCGATGCCCTCCGCGGCAGCGCGGGCGAGGGTCTTCTCGATGACGCCCACCGCAGGGTCGAAGGCCTTCGGGTCGTGGATGAACCCGCGGACGAGGAAGTCGGGCCGGTCGGCGAGCTTGCCGGTGTCGGCGTCGACGATCGTGAGCACCGTGATGACACCCTCCTCGGCGAGGGTACGGCGGTCCTTCAGCGCTGCCTCGGTGACGCCACCGACGGTCTGGGCGTCGACGTAGATGTTGCCCGCCGGGACCTTCCCGGTGATCGCGGCGCGGCCGTCGACGAGGTCGACCACGACACCGTCCTCCGCGATCACCACGCGGGACGGGTCCACCCCGGTGCTGATGGCCAGGTCGGCGTTGGCCTGCAGGTGCCGCCACTCCCCGTGGACGGGCATCACGTTGGCCGGCCGGACGAGGTTGTAGCAGTAGACGAGCTCGCCGGCGCTGGCGTGCCCGGAGACGTGGACCTGCGCGTTCCCCTTGTGGACGACGTTGGCGCCCCACCGGGTCAGGCCGTTGATGACGGTCGAGATGGCGTTCTCGTTCCCGGGGATCACCGAGCTGGCCATCAGCACGGTGTCCCCCTCACCGACCCGGATCTTGTGGTCGCGGGCGGCCATCCGGGAGAGCGCGGCCATCGGCTCGCCTTGGGAGCCGGTGCAGACGATCGTGGCCTTGTGGGCCGGGAGCCGCTTGAGCTGGTCGAACGGCACGACCAGGCCCTCGGGCACGGTGAGGTAGCCCAGGTCCTGGGCCACGCCCATGTTCCGGACCATGGAGCGGCCCACGAAGGCCACCTTGCGTCCATGGGCGTGGGAGATGTCGAGCACCTGCTGGATGCGGTGCACGTGGCTGGCGAAGCTGGACACGATGATGCGCCGGGGCGCGTCCCGGAAGACCCGCTCGATGGCGGGGATCAGGTCGCGCTCGGCGGTGGTGAACCCGGGTACCTCGGCGTTGGTGGAGTCGGTGAGGAAGAGGTCGACGCCCTCGTCGGCCAGCCGGGCGAACCCGCGGAGGTCCGTGATCCGCTTGTCCAGCGGGAACTGGTCCATCTTGAAGTCGCCGGTGTGCAGCACCAGCCCCGCCGACGTCCGGATCCCGACGGCCAGGCCGTCGGGGATCGAGTGGTTGACAGCCAGGAACTCGCAACCGAAGACCCCCAGGTCGATGCGGTCGCCCTCGCGGACCTCGCGGAGCACGGGGCGGATGCGGTGCTCTTTGAGCTTCTCCTTGATCAGCGCGAGGGTCAGCCGGGACCCGATGAGGGGGATGTCCGGACGCTCCTTGAGCAGGTAGGGGACCCCGCCGATGTGGTCCTCGTGCCCGTGGGTCAGCACCACACCGACGACCGAGTCGAGCCGGTCCCGGATCCAGGTGAAGTCGGGCAGGATGACGTCGACCCCGGGCTGGTGCTCCTCCGGGAACAGCACGCCGCAGTCCACGATGAGCAGCGATCCCTCGTGCTCGAACACCGTCATGTTGCGCCCGATCTCCCCGAGCCCGCCCAGGCCCACGATGCGCAGGCCCTTCTCCGGGAGCGTCGGCGGCTGTTGCAGCTCGGGATGGGGGTGACTCATGGTGTGTCCGTTCTGGTGGGTGGGCGGCGTGGATCGAGCGACGGAATCAACGCCGCAGCAGGAGCGCTGACTCTACGCAACACCTCGGACAGTCGCGGCAGGGAGACCGGTCCGCGAGGGGTCAGGCCAGCTGCAGGGTGGTCACGCAGGTCGGAGCATCGGCGTCGGTCGCGAAGTCGACCTCGCCGGCCCTCTCGTCCTGGCTGATCCGCAGGGTGCCCTCGATGTCGCGGGGCAGCCAGAGCCCCACGAACCCGTTGGCGAACCCGGGGAACGTCCTCGTCGACGAGGGCGTTCCCCGGGCTCCGGGACGGCGCCGGGGCGTGATCTGCGTCATCGTCGAGCCCCGCCATCCTGCGCCAGCTCCCGCAGGAAGGTCCGGGTCTCGGCGGCGACCAGGTCCGGGGCTTCGCTGTGGACGAAGTGGCCCACGTCCAGCCGCCGGGACTCTCCACCGGCCGCCTCGGTGAAGTCGGACAGGATCTCGCCCCAGTCGTCCATGGGCAGGCCCTCGCCGTTGGAGATGAAGACGAGGAGCGGCACGTCGGGAACACCGGCGTCGGCGACCCGCCGGGCGTTGGCCTGGGTGACGTCGACCTCGGCCCGCACGTCGGCGGTCATGCTGCGCCGGTACATGAGCGAGCAGTAGGCGTCGGTCTCCTCGTCGGTCAGGTGGCTCACCGATGGCGACCCGTGACACAGGGACGGAACCAGCCGCAGCAGGCCGGTCCGGGCGGTGAAGGTGGCCACCGCCATCTGCACGCGAGGTGGGGGCATGCGCTCGTAGGCGGCGGGCGTGGCGGGGTCGAGACCGACGATGGCGGCCACTTCGTCGGGATGGCGGTTGGCCCAGTGCAGCGCTTCCAGGCCGCTCATCGAGTGGGGCAGCAGGACGTACGGCGGGCTCTCGCCGGCCTCCGCCAGGGCTGTCCGGGTCTCCTGCAGCACCGTCCCGATGTCCCGGGAGGCGCCGCCGCTGTCCTCGCTCCACCCGTAGCCGGCCCGCTCCACCACCACGGTGCGGTAGTCGTCGGACAGCTGGCGGTACAGACCGCGGAAGTCCAGGGCGGGGGCGGTGGTGCCACTGCCGGCCAGGAAGACCAGCGTCGGGTCGCCCGCGCCTTCGGCGTACACGTGCAACCGGTGGCCGTTGACCGACACCATGTCTCCGGGGGGCGGGTGGGCGGCTTCTTCGCGCGGTGTTCGGATCCAGTGGTTGACGAGGCTGATGGCGAGGACCAGCGCCAGCAGGAGCAGCAATCCCAGGAACAACCACTTGGTGACGGTCCGGAACCTCCTGGGACCGGCCTTCTCGAGGCGCGTGCTGCCCCTCCTCACCTCCTGGGTCGGTGGTGGGTTCATCAGTCACCTTCTCCGTGCCGTGCCGCCACGGGCACCCGGACGCCCAAGATACGCCCGTCGCCGACCCTGGGGGGCCGGTTGCGTATCGGAGGGTTACCCGGCCGCCAGGATCGTCGCCACGCCCCCGGCGTACAGGGCGAGGATCGTGACGCTCTCGAACCCGATCCGGCCCGGGCCGCTCTCCTCACGACGGATCAGCCCCATCAGCAGGACCGCCGTCATCAGGGCGCCGAGCGCGGTCCAGAAGATGACCGGGTCGGAGACGGCGTGGTAGATCGACCCGTCCCGGTAGGCGAGGTCGGAGAAGCCGGCGAACAGCGTGTCGAAGACGTTGCCACCGATGATGCCGGCGACGGCGAGCGTCAGGGCGCCGTTCCGGACGGCCGCGACCGTGGTGACCAGCTCGGGGAGGGAGGTGGCCACGGCCGTGAACAGGGTGCCGACCAGCGCCTGCCCGAGCGCGGTCTCCGCGGTGATCACGGCAGCGCTCCGTTCGAGGACCCACCCGGCGGCACCGATGGTCGCCGCGAGCACGGCGAAGGACAGCAGCATCCGGCGCAGCGACCGCCCCTGGTTCTCCTCCTCGGGCTCGTCGACGCGCGTCTCCCGGGTCGACGCGGGGCTCCACATCGGGTTCCCCTGGGTGCTGCGGACCAGGTGCAGGCCGTAGACGTAGGAGGCCAGCAGGAGCGGGGTGACCACGTGGACGTGGCCGATGGTCCATTCCGGCATGGCGAAGGCGATGAGCAACCACGACATCTGGGCCATGAACAGGGCGCCCTGGATCAGGTTGCCGAGCGAGGCGGCGGCGTGCTCGAGGTTCGCGCGGCGATAGGCGACGTCGGCCACCGCGAGGAAGAGCGTCTGGACGGCGATCCCGCCGACGGCGTTGGACATGGCCAGGTCCGGGCGACCCGACCACGCCGCGGAGACCGAGAGGACGCTCCCGCTCAACGACGTGGCCAACCCCATGAGCACGGCTCCGGCCACCGCCTCGCCCAGTCCGGTGCGGTCCGCGATGCGGTCGACGACTCGGGCGAGCCTCGTCCCAGCGACGCCGATCACCGCCGCGCACAGGGCGAAGAGCGCGACAGCGACCTCGAGGGAGATGTTCTCGAGCACGGGAGGCCTCCTGGTCTACCGACAGGTCTCCTGCTCCATGCCCATTCGGCCGCCCGCTCACCCATGCGGGGCAGGACTTGTTTCCCCTGCGTCAGACCGCTGGCTCACTGCGACGTCGCGTGGTGGGCGATACTGGGTTTGAACCAGTGACCTCTTCCGTGTCAAGGAAGCGCGCTACCGCTGCGCCAATCGCCCGAGGCGTAGATGATTCCGGGTCGAGGTGGAGACGGGATTTGAACCCGTGTAGACGGCTTTGCAGGCCGTTGCCTCGCCTCTCGGCCACTCCACCGTAGAGGCATCTGGTGGTCGTGCCTCCGAGCGGACGACCGGCCTCGAACCGGCGACCTCAACCTTGGCAAGGTTGCGCTCTACCAACTGAGCTACGTCCGCCTGCATCCCGACTCCTCGTCGGCGTGCGTCGAGAACACTAGCGGATGCCCCCGAGCGCACAAAATCCACCCCACCGGTGTCGCGTGTCCCGTCTCGGGGGGCCTCTAGGGTGAGCCCATGCGTGTGTGGTGCAACGGCTCCCTCCTCGGCGACGCGGGTACGCCGGTCCTCCCCGTGACCGACCACGGCCTCACCGTCGGTGACGGGATCTTCGAGACGATCAAGGTCGTCGACGGACGCCCGTTCGCCCTCACCCGCCACCTGAGACGGCTGGACCACTCAGCCGCGGGTCTGGGCCTGGCCACCCTCGACCGCGCCCTGCTGCACGAGGGGATCGAGGCGGTCCTCGCCGAGGGGGCGCCGACCTTCGGTCGCCTGCGGATCACCGTCACCGCCGGTCCCGGTCCGATGGGGTCGGGTCGTGGTGACGCGGGCCCGACGGTCGTGGTCGTGGCGGTGCCGATGGAGCCGCAACCCCCGACGACGAGCGTGGTGACCGTGCCGTGGACCCGCAACGAGCGGAGCGCGGTCGCGGGGCTGAAGACCACGTCGTACGCCGAGAACGTGGTCGCGCTGGCCCGCGCCGCCGAGCAGGGGAGCAGCGAGGCGCTCTTCGCCAACACGCGGGGCGACCTGTGCGAGGGCACCGGCTCCAACGTCTTCTACGTGGTCGACGGCGAGGTGCGCACGCCGACCCTCGCCAGCGGGTGCCTGGCGGGAGTGACCCGGGCGCTGGCCATCGAGTGGTTCGACGTCCGGGAGGTCGATGCCCCGTTGGCGGTGCTGGAGGCGGCCGACGAGGTGTTCCTCACCTCCACCACCCGCGACATCCAGGCCGTGGCCCGCGTGGACGGGCGCGAGCTGCCTGCCCCGGGCCCGGTGACGCGGAAGCTGGCCGAGGGGTGGCGGCTGCGGGAGGCCGAGGGCATCGATCCCTGATCGGGCTCAGGTCCCGGTGAGCAACTGCTGGGCCACGTCGTCCAGGCCCAGGTGGGTGGTCTCGGTACCGCGGGGCACCAGCGCGGTCGTCCTGGCGACGAAGAACCCCATCCGGTAGGCCGGCGCCTGCAGGACGACCGTGCCTCCGCCGTGGACGCGCAGCTGGATGGCGAGGAGCGCACGACCGATGATGTCCGTCGTCGGCCAGAGCCGGGTGCCGGCCTCCCCGGCGGGGCCGCTGAGACCGGCCTGGACCAGGTCACGGGACAGCTCCCGCACCACGTCGCCCTCCTCGGTGTGCACGGACACCCGGATCGCGAAGGGGGTCGCGGTCTCGTAGGCGAAGGTGGCGTCCACCGCCCCCAGCCGCCCCTGGTCGTCGACGCACGCGAGGACCATCGACTGCTCGAACCGGCCCACCCCCGGCTGTGACTGTTCCCACATGCCTTCCTCCCTGGGCCGGCCTCCCTGGTCGGCTCCTCGGTACGTGGGACGGGGGCCGGTCGAAGTCGTGACGCGGTTCGACGGACATTTCTCGACCGGGCTGCCGCTAGCATCGGACCGTGCCGGGGCAGACACCCGAGGGAGAGCAGGGGCAGACCGCGGAGTCGTCGACGACGGCGATTCCGAGGCGCCCTGCGCGCTCCCGTCCCTGGGCAGGACTGCACGCGTGGCTGCACCGCAACCCTTTCACCAGCCTGGTCACCAAGGTCGTCATCACGACGGTCGGTGGTCTGGTGCTGCTGGCGGGGCTGGTCATGCTGGTCACCCCGGGTCCGGGCCTGGTGGCGCTGGTCGTCGGGTTCGCCATCCTGGCCACCGAGTGGGCCTGGGCCGAGCGGTGGGTACGCCGCGCCAAGGCCTGGGTGCACGCCTCGACCGAGCGCGCTCGCCGGATGGACCCCGCCGTGCGCCGTCGGCGGATCCTGCTGGCCCTGGCGCTGGTCGTGGCGCTGGTGGCCGCGGTCCTGGGGTACCTGGCGCTGTTCGACTGGCCGGGCCTCGTCGTCGACGCCTGGGACGCGGCCCAGGGCTGGGCGTCGTTCCTGCCCGACCTCCCCGGGATGTGAGTCGCGGGAGGTCATGCGCTAGGGTTTTCGCGGCCGCACGCGGTGCGGCCGACGGGCGATTGGCGCAGTGGTAGCGCGCTTCGTTCACACCGAAGAGGTCGCTGGTTCGAACCCAGCATCGCCCACGTCACGACCCGCAGGTCAGGAGCCGGAGCCCTGGACCTGCGGGTCTCTTCGTGGGCCCGACCGCAAGGTGAGGAAGACCCCGCCCATCACCAGGGCCGCACCGAGGACCTGGGTGCCGCTGATCCGTTCGCCCAGCAGCGTGACCGCCCCCAGCATCGTGGCCACGGGCAGGAAGTTCAGGAACGTCGCCGTCCGGGACGAGCCGAGGACGGCCACCGCCCGGTTGTAGAAGGCCAGGGCCACCACGGACGGGAAGACGCCGAGGTAGACCAGCCCCCACCAGTGCGGGCCCGTTCCGAGCGGTACGCCGCCCACGGCGACCCACTCCGCGACGACGAGGGGGAGGAGGAGCGCGATCGCGAGCCCGGTCATGACGAGCAGGGCGCCGAACGCTGGGAAGTGGTGCAGGTGCCGCCGCACGGCGACCGAGTAGACGGCCCAGCAGGCCACGGCGGCCACCATGATCGCGTCGCCGGGATTGAGGTCGAGGGCCGTGAGGTCTCCCTCCAGGACCACCGTCACGGCGCCGGCGAACGAGACGGCGAGGCCCACCCACTGCAGCGGTCGCAGCCGTTCCCCGAGCACGACGACGCCGAGGCCGACCGTCGCCGCGGGGATGAGGGCCTCGAGCACCGACACGTTCGTGGCCGAGGTGTGGCCCAGGGCCGCGTAGATCAGCGAGGTGAACAGCGCCACCCCGGTCGCGCTCATCAACAGCAGGGGCCCCGCGCGTTCCACGAACGTGCGACGGGCTCGCCAGGCGCTCCGGCCGCCGATCGGCAGCAGGACGACGAACGCGATCACCAGGCGGGTGAAGGAGATCGTGATCGGGGGCAGGTGGTCGAGCGCCTTGCCGGTGAGGATGTTGCCGGCGTACAGGACCACCACCACCACGCAGAGCAGGTAGGCCTGCGTGACGGGGCTCGTGACCCGGAGGGGGAGGCGGGGGCGGGCCCTCACATGCCCGAGGAGCCGGGCCACTCGAAGTCGCGGACCTCGGGCAGGTCCTCGCCGTGCTCCCGCACGTGGTGGTGGTGCTCGATCAGCTTGTCCTTCAACCGCTCCCGGACGCGCGCTGAGGACGCCTGCAGGCGGGGCACCCGGTCGATCACGTCCAGCGCGAGGTCGTAGCGATCGATCCGGTTGACCACGGTCATGTCGAAGGGGGTGGTGGTGGTCCCCTCCTCGACGTACCCGCGCACGTGGATGTTGTCGTGGTTGGCACGTCGGTACGTCAGCCGGTGGATCAGCCACGGGTAGCCGTGGTAGGCGAAGATCACCGGCCGGTCGGTGGTGAAGATCGCGTCGAAGTCCGCGTCCGGGAGGCCGTGCGGGTGCTCGTGCTCGTCCTGCAGCCGCATCAGGTCCACCACGTTGACCACGCGCACCCGCAGGTCCGGCACGAGGGAGCGCAGCACGCCCGCCGCGGCCACCGTCTCCATCGTGGGTACGTCGCCCGCGCACGCCAGCACCACCTCCGGCTCGGTGCCGTCCTCCTCGGTGCCGGCCCAGTCCCAGATGCCCAGGCCCTTGGTGCAGTGGGTGATCGCCTGGTCCATGGGGAGGTACTGCGGCTGCGACTGCTTCCCGGCCACGATGACGTTGACGTAGTGCTTGCTGCGCAGGCAGTGGTCGGTGACCGAGAGCAGCGTGTTGGCGTCCGGCGGGAGGTAGACCCGCACCACGTCGGCCTTCTTGTTGACCACGTGGTCGATGACCCCGGGGTCCTGGTGGGAGAAGCCGTTGTGGTCCTGCCGCCACACGTGGGAGGTGAGCAGGAAGTTCAGCGAGGCGATCGGCCGGCGCCACTCCAGCTCGCGCGAGACCTTCAGCCACTTCGCGTGCTGGTTGAACATCGAGTCGATGATGTGGATGAAGGCCTCGTAGCAGGAGAACAGGCCGTGCCGCCCGGAGAGCAGGTAGCCCTCGAGCCAGCCCTCGCAGGTGTGCTCGGAGAGGATCTCCATCACGCGGCCGTCGACGGCCAGGTCGTCGTCGCCGGGTGCGAACTCGGCGTTCCAGGTGCGTGAGGTGGCCTCGAGGACCGCCCCCAGCCGGTTGGACTGGTGCTCGTCGGGGGCGAACATGCGGAACCGGTCGGTGTTGTGCGCCATCACCTCGCGCAGGAAGCCGCCGAGGACCCCGGTCGCGCCCACCGCACCGGTGCCGGGGGAGGACACCTCCACCGCGTGGTCACGGAAGTCCGGCATCTCCAGCTCCCGCAACAGCTCTCCGCCGTTGGCGTGCGGGGAGGCGCTCATGCGCCGGTCGCCGCGCGGCGCGAGCGCCCGCAGCTCGGGGACCAGGCCACCGTCGGCGTCGAAGAGCTCCTCGGGACGGTAGGAGCGCATCCACTCCTCGAGCAGCCTGCGGTGCTCGTCGTCCTCCCGGGCGTCGGCGACCGGCACCTGGTGCGAGCGCCAGTGCCCCTCGACCGCGCGGCCGTCGATCTCGGCCGGCCCGGTCCAGCCCTTCGGCGTGCGCAGCACGATCATCGGCCACGCCCGCCGCGGCGCCGGGTCCGTCCCGGCGTCGCGGGCCTCGCGCTGGATGTCGGCGATCTCGTCCAGGCAGCGGTCCAGGGTGGCCGCGAAGGCCTGGTGCATCTCCGCGGGGTCCGAGCCCTCCACGACGTACGGCGTGTGGCCGTACCCCCGGAGCAGGGCGAGCAGCTCCTCCTCGGGGATGCGGTCCAGCACCGTGGGGTTGGCGATTTTGTAGCCGTTGAGGTGCAGGATCGGCAGGACCGCGCCGTCGCGGCGGGGGTCGAGGAACTTGTTGGAGTGCCAGCTCGCGGCCAGCGCGCCGGTCTCGGCCTCGCCGTCGCCGACCCCG